>NZ_LZKV01000205.1:0-83977 GCF_001672995.1 Mycobacterium sp. 1482292.6
ACCACGGATCGTCGTCGGCGGTGCCGTCGATCTCCGCGATCAACGAGCCCGCGGCCCCCGAGGCCCCGGCCGCCCCCGCGCTCGAGGAGATCGCGCCCACCGAGGGCCGGCTGGAGCGGCTGCGCGGCCGGCTGGCCCGGTCGCAGAACGCGCTGGGGCGCAGCGTGCTGGGCCTGATCGGCGGCGGCGACCTGGACGAGGACGCCTGGCAGGACGTCGAGGACACGCTGCTGATCGCCGACCTGGGCCCGGTGGTCGCCGAATCCGTCATCTCCCAGCTGCGCACCCGGCTGGCCAGCAGCGACGTGCGCACCGAGGCCGACGCCAAGGCCGTGCTGCGCGACGTGCTGATCACGGAGCTGCAGCCCGGCATGGACCGGTCGATCAGGGCGCTGCCGCACGCCGACCATCCCTCGGTGTTGCTGATCGTCGGCGTCAACGGCACCGGGAAAACCACCACCGTCGGCAAGTTGGCCCGGGTCCTGGTCGCCGACGGGCGACGGGTCGTGCTGGGCGCCGCCGACACCTTCCGCGCCGCGGCGGCCGATCAGCTGCAGACCTGGGCGTCGCGGGTCGGGGCGGAGGTGGTCCGCGGGGCCGAGGGCGCCGACCCGGCCTCGGTGGCCTTCGACGCCGTCGACAAGGGCATCGCCGCGGGCGCGGACGTGGTGCTCATCGACACGGCGGGACGGCTGCACACCAAGGTCGGACTGATGGACGAGCTGGACAAAGTTAAGCGGGTCGTAACACGGCGGGCCGCGGTCGACGAGGTGTTGCTGGTGCTCGACGCCACCATCGGGCAGAACGGACTGGCCCAGGCGCGGGTGTTCGCCGAGGTGGTCGAGATCACCGGCGCCGTGCTGACCAAGCTGGACGGAACGGCCAAGGGCGGCATCGTCTTTCGGGTTCAGCAGGAACTCGGCGTACCGGTGAAACTGGTCGGGCTGGGGGAGGGTCCCGACGATCTGGCGCCGTTCGAACCGGCGGCTTTCGTCGACGCGCTGCTCGGCTGAAACCCCTTACACGGCGAGCGGGACGTTAATCCCACCGAAACACTGCCGCACCATCGCCGAAACAACGATTGCGCAATCTTCTGGTCAGGTCATCAGACGTGTGTCTGGCGGCCAATCGTGGGCCGACCGGAGGAGATTGCGAGTGACATACCCGATACTGGGCCAGCCCAATACCGGCGATACCGCCTGGATGTTGGCCAGTTCCGCGCTGGTGCTGTTGATGACGCCGGGTCTGGCGTTCTTCTACGGCGGTATGGTGCGCGCCCGAAGCGTGCTGAACATGCTCATGATGAGCATCAGCGCGATGGGCGTGGTCACCGTGCTGTGGGTGCTCTACGGCTATTCGATCGCGTTCGGCGATGACGCCGGCGGCGTCGTAGGCAAGCCGACCTCGTTCTGGGGCCTCAAGGGCCTCATCGGTGTCAACGCGGTGGCCGCCGATCCGAGCAAAGGTGTTGCGGCCACTGACATTCCGCTGGCGGGCACCCTACCCGCCACGGTGTTCGTGGCCTTCCAGCTGATGTTCGCGATCATCACCGTCGCCCTGATCTCCGGCGCTGTGTCCGACCGGCTGAAGTTCGGCGCCTGGCTGGTGTTCGCCGGTCTGTGGGCTACGTTCGTCTACTTCCCGGTCGCCCATTGGGTTTTCGCGTTCGACGGCTTCGCCTCCGAGAAGGGTGGCTGGATCGCCAACAAGCTGCACGCGATCGACTTCGCCGGCGGGACGGCGGTCCACATCAATTCCGGTGTGGCGGGCCTGATGCTGGCGATCGTGCTGGGCAAGCGCCGCGGTTGGCCCACCACGCTGTTCCGGCCGCACAACCTGCCGTTCGTGATGCTCGGCGCCGGGTTGCTGTGGTTCGGGTGGTACGGGTTCAACGCCGGATCGGCCACCACTTCCAACGGTGTCGCCGGGTCGACCTTCATGACGACGACGGTCGCGACGGCCACCGCGATGCTGGGCTGGATGCTCACCGAACGCATCCGCGACGGCAAGGCGACGACGCTGGGCGCGGCGTCGGGCATCGTCGCGGGCCTGGTCGCCATCACGCCGTCCTGCTCGTCGGTCAACGTGCTGGGCGCCCTGGTGGTCGGCCTGGTCGCCGGCGTGCTGTGCGCGCTGGCCGTCGGCCTGAAATTCAAGCTCGGCTTCGACGACTCGCTCGACGTGGTCGGGGTGCATCTGATCGGCGGTCTGGCCGGCACGCTGCTGGTGGGGCTGCTCGCCGCACCGGAGTCCCCGGCCATCAACGGCGTCACCGGCGTATCCAAGGGATTGTTCTACGGCGGCGGCTGGGCTCAGCTCGAGCGGCAAGCAGTCGGCGCGTTCAGTGTTCTCATCTACTCTGGGGTGGTTACGCTGATCCTGGCGTTGATCCTGAAGTACACCATCGGGCTTCGTCTCAACCCAGAGGCGGAAGCCACGGGCATCGACGAGGCCGAGCACGCCGAGAGTGGTTACGATTTCGCCGTGGCTACCGGTTCGGTTCTGCCGCCCCGGGTCGCTGTGGCGGATACCCGCAACGGCCTGGAGGAGGAGCGAGTGAGCGACAAAGTGGAGGCAGAGCAGTCATGAAGCTGATCACCGCGATCGTAAAGCCGTTCACGCTCGATGACGTGAAGACCAGCCTGGAGGACGCGGGTGTCCTGGGCATGACGGTCAGCGAAATCCAGGGCTACGGACGGCAGAAGGGTCACACCGAGGTCTACCGGGGCGCCGAATACTCGGTCGACTTCGTGCCCAAGGTGCGCATCGAGGTCGTCGTCGACGACTCCATCGTCGACAAGGTCGTGGACAGCATCGTCCGGGCCGCGCGCACCGGCAAGATCGGTGACGGCAAAGTGTGGGTGAGCCCCGTGGAAACGATTGTGCGGGTGCGTACCGGCGAGCGCGGAACCGATGCGCTATGACGTCCGCTGTCACTTGCTGATTCGACCCGGGCGGGCCGGGAGGGCATGACCCCGAACGACCCCGACTCGTCCGGGCACCCAGCCGGGACAGAAAGCGCCTGCGCGGCAGTCGATCTGGCTGCCGCGCGGCGCCAACTGTTGTCTGAGGGCAGCAAGCTGCACGCCGCCGAGCTGCGGCACGCCTGGCTGGATCTGCACGAATCGTGGTTGATGGCCAAGGCGGCCGAGATCGGGATCGGCGACGACAGCGGCTTCGCGATCGTCGGGATCGGCGGATTGGGCCGCCACGAGTTGTTGCCGTATTCCGATCTCGACCTGATGCTGTTGCACGACAACTTCTCCGACGACGTGCTGGGCAAGGTCGCCGACAAGTTGTGGTATCCGCTGTGGGACGCCAACGTTCGGCTCGACCACAGTGTGCGGACCGTCTCCGGTGCCCTCGGCGTCGCCAACGCCGACATGATCGCCGCGCTGGGCATGCTCGACGCCCGCCACATCGCCGGTGACGCGCGACTGTCCGACGAACTGATCGCCGGGGCACGACGGCAGTGGCGCAGCGCAATTCGCTCCCGGATGAACGAGCTCGTCGAGATGACGCAGGCCCGCTGGGAACGGTGTGGCCGGATCGCACAGCGGGCCGAGCCGGACCTGAAATCGGGCCGCGGCGGGCTTCGCGACGTGCAACTGCTCGACGCGCTGGGCGTGGCGCAACTGATCGACCGCCACGGCATGGCCCGTCCGGAGTCGCCCGGGGGCTCACTCGACGACGCCCACCTGACGCTGCTCGACGTGCGCACCGAGTTGCACCGGGTCTCGGGACGCGGACGCGATCAGCTGCAGGCTCAATACGCCGACGAGATCAGCGCCGCCCTGCACATCGGTGATCGATTCGACTTGGCGCGCAAGCTATCCGACGCCGGGCGCACCATCGCCTACCACGCTGAGACGGGCATCCGGACCGCGGAGAACGCGCTGCCGCGCCGCGGGGTGACGGCCCTGGTGCGGCGGCCCAAGCGCCGCCCGCTGGACGAGGGCGTCGTCGAATACGCCGGGGAGATCGTGCTGGCCCGCGACGCACGCCCGGATACCGACGTGGGTCTGGTGTTGCGGGTGGCGGCGGCCTCGGCCGACACCGGGCTGCCGATCGGCGCCGCCACGCTGAGCCGCCTGGCCGCCAGCGCGCCCGAGATGCCGGTGCCCTGGCCGCGAGAGGCGTTGGACGACTTGCTGGTTGTGCTGTCCGCCGGGCCGACCACGGTGGCGACGATCGAGGCCCTGGACCGCACCGGGCTGTGGGGGCGGCTGCTGCCGGAATGGGACGCCATCCGCGACCTGCCGCCCCGCGACGTCGCGCACAAATGGACGGTGGACCGCCACGTCATCGAGACGGCCGTCAACGCCGCACCGCTGTCCACCCGGGTGGCGCGACCCGACCTGCTCGCGCTCGGCGCGCTGCTGCACGACATCGGCAAGGGCCGCGGCGTCGACCACAGCGTGCTCGGGGCGGGCCTGGCGCTCGAGATCGGACCGAGGCTGGGCATGGCACCGGCCGAGGTCGATCTGCTCGCCCAGCTGGTGCGCCACCACCTGCTGTTGCCGGTGGTGGCCACCCGCAGCGACCTCAACGACCCCAAAACCATTGAGCGCGTGGTGAAAACGCTCAGCGGTGACGCGCTGTTGCTCGAGGTCCTACACGCGCTGACCGAGGCGGACTCGAAGGCCACCGGTCCGGGGGTGTGGAGCGACTGGAAGGCGTCGCTGATCGAGGACCTGGTGCGGCGCTGCCGACTGGTGATGGCCGGCGAGCCGCTTCCGAAGGTCGAACCCGCTGCGCCGCAATACCTTTCGCTCGCCGCCGATCGCGGCGTCCACGTGGAGATCAAGCCCAGCGGCGGTGAACGCCTGGACGTGGTGATGGCCGCGTCGGATCAGCGGGGGCTGGTGTCGAAAGCCGCCGCCGTGCTGGCGCTGAACTCGCTGCGCATCCACTCGGCCTCGGCCAGCACCCACGAGGGCTTCGCCATCGTCGAATTCGTGGTGTCGCCGCTGTTCGGTTCGCCGCCGGAAGCGGGCCTGCTGCGCCAGCAGTTCAGCGGCGCGCTCGCGGGCGACGTCGACGTGCTGGGCAGTTTGGAAAAGCGTGACAGCGACGCCGTCAGCGCGGCGACCAGCCGGGCCGGCGAGGTCCAGGTCGGGGTGCCCGTCACGCGGTCGAGCGCCCCGCCGCGCATCCTGTGGATCGACTCGGGCTCACCCGATCAGCTGATCGTTGAAGTCCGCGCGATGGACCGCCTCGGGCTGCTCGCGCTGCTGACCCGCGCGCTGGAGCGGGCGGGCACCGACATCGTGTGGGCGAAGGTCAACACCTTCGGATCGACGGCGGCCGACGTCTTCTGTGTGACGGTGTCGGAACAGGCGGCCGCAGCGGCCGGCGACGCCGAGCACGGCGCGCGCGACGCGGTCGAGCAGGGTCTGCTGGCGGTGTTGGGCGGCCCCGCCGTCGAGGTGCTCGAAGAGCCCGTCGGCGACTAGCCGGATGAGGCCAATGAGGCCCGTCAATCGGCGATCGGCGACTCGGACGTGCGCGTGCACGCAAGCGCGGCGATCACCGAGTCGGTGGTGCGGCAAACGATACCCATGCCCGGCATCTCCCGGTCCGCGTCGGTGGTCCAGCCCGAGATCGCGTCGTACACCGCGACGGTACGAAGGTCTCGTTCGGTGGCGTCGACGAGTGTGGAGCGTGGGCAGTTCGGATAGTTGCAACCGGCGACGACCACCGTGGTCACGCCCCGTTCGCAGAGGTGCTCAAGCAGTCGGGTCCCGAAAAAGGCGCTCCAGCGCGGCTTGTAAAGGATGTGCTCGTCGGGCCCGACCTGCTGCGTGGCCCCGGCAAGCAAGATGTCTGGATCCAATTCCCGGACGGGCCCGAGGCCGTCGGCGAGTTGCGAACCGGGCGAGCCCGCAACGGCCTTGTCTCGCAGGGTTCGTCGACACAGATCGGCGTTGCTGCCGTCCGGTAGGTACAAGCGCACGACGTGCACGATCGGGCGCCCGCTGTCGCGGAAGGCAGCGGTCAGCCGCCGCACCGCGGGAAGTACCTCGGCGGTGCCGGCGATGTCGGTGACCCAGTCGCGCTGTAGGTCGATGGTGAGCAGGGCGCTGCGGGAGAATTCCGGGCTGAGGTAATCGTCCACGCCCGAGAACACTAGGTAGACGGTCGGCGCGGGTCTTGTACGTCGTTGCGCGCGAACCCGCCCGGTGTGGCCGCGAAGGTATGGCGGAAATGGCGATGAAGATGCGCCTGGTCATAAAAGCCGCTCTGCGCGGCGGCATAAGCCACGGCGTGCCCTGCGGTGAGTAACTGTTGGGCGCATCGCAGCCGCAGTTGCAGCAGGTACCGGTGCGGGGTCACGCCCGTTTCGCGGCGAAAGGCGCGCAGCAATTGGAACCGGGGCAGGCCCGCGACGGTGGCGAGCTCGTCGAGGGTGGGTGTGCGCTGCAGGTCAGCAGCCAAGTGGCGCAGCACTTTTCCGACAGCAAGCGGCGGTTGTCTGGGGATCGTGCACCGCGCGTAGCGGGTGAGGATCTCGGTGCACACTGCTTCGAATTCTTCTCGAGCCGCCAGTGTCTGCTGGTTCGGACGACGGTGCAGCCGGACCAATCGATCAGCCAGCCGTGGGTCGTGCGGTGTCGAAACCGGGAAGGTCGGACGGTGCCCGGCGAGTTCTTCCAGCAGCGCCGGAGGGAGGTAGAAGACCCGGTAATCCCAGCCGTCGGCGGCCGCGGGACGTCCGGCGTGGATGGTGTCGGCATCCAGCAGCAGCAGGCTTCCCGCCGGCGCGTGTTCGGTGCCGCCGCGGTAGCGGACGGCCTCCACCCCACGCTCGATCGCGGCGACAGCGTACTCGCTGTGCGAGTGGGGGACGAAGTGGTGCGTGCGAAAGGACGCCGTCACCAACCGCATGTCATCGGGGCCATAGCGGTGCTCGACGACGTCCTGCATAGCTCAGTGTTACCCGACCGCCGTGTCGACGGTTACGAGTGCTCGGCGTTGAGCCGGCGCACGGCGTCGATGCGCGCCCGCAGCTGTTCGCGGCTCGCCGCCGCGATCGGGGGACCCCCGCAGCGGCGCCGCAGTTCGTTGTGAATCCAGCCGTGCGGCTTGCCCGTCCGGTGGTGGGCGATCGAGACGAGGGTGTTGAGCTCGCGGCGCAGCTCCCGAAGCTGGCCGTGCACCGTGGCCGGGGCTTCGACGGCCGCCGGCGATCCGGCCTCCTTCTGCAGGCGGGCCCGCTTCTGCAGCTGTTCGTCCTGACGCTGGTGCAGCAGCGCCCGCATCTGCTCGGCGTCGAGCAGCCCGGGGATGCCGAGGTAGTCGGCCTCCTCGTCGCTGCCGGCCGGCGCGGCGGTGCCGAACGATGATCCGTCGAAGATCAGCTGATCGAGCTCCGCGTCGGCGCCCAGCGAGGTGAACCCCTTGTCCAGGTCGGTCTTCTCGTCCTGCGTCTTGGTGGCGGGGTCGCCGTCGAGCGGGTCGCCCTCGGACGGGCGGTGCGGCTCGCCGAGCACGTGATTGCGCTGGGCCTCCAGCTCGCTGGCCAGCTGCAGCAGGTTGGGCACCGACGGCACAAAGATGCTGGCGATTTCCCCCGGGCGGCGCGACCGGACGAACCGGCCGATGGCCTGGGCGAAGAACAGCGGCGTCGAGGCGCTGGTGGCGTAGATCCCGACCGACAGCCGCGGCACGTCGACGCCCTCGGAGACCATGCGCACCGCGACCAGCCAGCGGCTGGTGCTCGCGGCGAATTCGCTGATCCGCGCCGACGAGCCCGGGTCGTCGGAGAGCACCAGCGTCGGCGCCTCGCCGGTCAGCTTGGTCAGCAGGGCGGCGTAGGCGCGCGCGGCGGTCTGATCCGAGGCGATGATCATGCCGCCGGCGTCGGGCACGTGCGTGCGCAGCTGGCGCAGCCGCAGATCCGCGGCGGTGATCACCGCGGGCATCCATTCGCCGGCGGGGTCCAGCGCCGTGCGCCAGGCGCGCGCGGTCTGCTCGGCGGATAGCGGCTCGCCCAGCCGGGCCGCGTGCTCCTCGCCGGCGCTGTCGCGCCACCGCGCCTCCCCGGAGTAGGCGAGGAACACCACCGGCCGGACCACGCCGTCGGCCAGGGCGTCGGTGTAGCCGTAGGTGTGATCGGCCTGCGACCGCCGTATCCCGTCGGGCCCGGCCTCGTAGGTGACGAACGGGATGGGGCTGTCGTCGCTACGAAACGGCGTCCCCGTCAGGGCGAGCCGGCGGGTGGCGTCGCCGAAGGCCTCGCGGATGGCGTCGCCCCACGTCTTGGCGTCGCCGCCGTGGTGGATCTCGTCGAAGATGACCAGGGTCCTGCGCTGTTCGGTGCGCACCCGGTGCAGCGTCGGGTGCGCGGCGACCTGGGCGTAGGTGACCATCACGCCGTGAAACTCCGGCGCGATCCGCGGGTTGCTGTTGGAGAACTTCGGATCCAGGGCGATGCCGTAGCGCTGCGCGGCCTGGGCCCACTGAATCTTCAGATGCTCGGTGGGCACCACCACGGTGACGTGCTCGACGGCGCGCTGGCCCAGCAGTTCGGCCGCCACCCGCAAGGCGAACGTCGTCTTGCCCGAGCCCGGGGTGGCCACCGCCAGGAAGTCGCGCGGCTGGGCGGCGAGGTACTTGACCAGCGCCCTGCGCTGCCAGCCACGCAGCACGCGGGTGCCGCTGGTGTCGCTGGGATCGTCGTCGGCCCGCGCCTGGATGCTGCTGAGCGGCACCGACACAGGCCCCCCGTTCGTTGCTCGTCGATGTGGCCAACTCGATTGAGTCGCGGCTGTGAAATCTAGCACGCCAACGCTTTTCGGCGCAGTAACGACTCGACTGGCTATCGTGTCCGGCTCAACGTTTCGCGGGTCTGCAGCCACTCGTGGATGCGTGCGGCAACGTCGGCCCAGCCCGGTTCGAGCATCATGTTGTGGCCCATCGAAAAGAATTCCGGCTCGGTCCCATAGGCGCGCGCAGTGTTGCGCACCTCGCGGACGCTGACGAAGCCGTCGTACTCGGCGCCCAGGACCAGAATCGGCGTTTTCACCCGCTTGGTTCTGACGCGGCGGACGATCGGGTCGGTCATGGCGGCGCGGACGCTCTCGGCGCCGGCGCGTTGCCGGCAGGCTTCGACGACGTCCTCGGGCGTGTCGGGACAGAACAGGTACTCGCGGGCCAGCGCCGGGGTGGCGAGGAATTTCAGCAGCGTGGGATCGCTCCACGATTCCATCGTCATTGACGGCCGGCGGCGCCACACCCGCAACGCCAGCGTCAGCACGCCCTGCGGCGGCACCGAACCCACCAGCACCGCGGCCGGGGCGTCTCGGTCTTCGAGGTAGCGCTGGACCACGAACCCGCCGAGCGAATGGCCGATCAGGATCGGCGCGCCGCCCAGGCCGTCGGCCACCGAACGGACGTCGTCGATGTAGTCGGCCATGGACACCTTCGGCAGCGGCTTGGGGCTGGGGCTGGCGCCGTGCCCACGCAGGCTCATGGCGACCGCGCGGTAGCCGGCGTCGGCGAAGTAGTCCAGGAAGTGTTCCCAGCACCAGGCGCCATGCCAGCCGCCGTGCACGAAGAGCAGCGGCACCGGATGCGCTTCGCTGCAGGACCCTTTGCCGATCACCTCGAGCACTCGACCATTCAAACCCGCTCGCCGTCCCCGCGAGACTGAAACCACGAACATCATTCCCGGCGTGTCGTGTGCACAGTTTCAGTGTTGCGGTCGGCGGGCGGCGACGAATCCGCCGCACCGGGCTCCACTAGGCTGGCGGGGTGTTTGAATCGCTGTCCGACCGATTGACCGGTGCCCTCGCGGGGCTGCGCGGCAAGGGTCGATTGACCGACGCCGATATCGAGGCGACCACCCGCGAGATTCGGCTGGCGCTGCTGGAAGCCGACGTGTCGCTGCCCGTGGTGCGCGCGTTCGTCACCCGGATCAAGGATCGCGCCAAGGGCGCGGAGGTCTCCGGTGCGCTCAATCCGGCGCAGCAGGTCGTCAAGATCGTCAACGAAGAACTCATCGGCATCCTGGGCGGCCAGACCCGGCAGCTGGCGTTCGCCAAGACGCCGCCGACCGTGGTGATGCTCGCCGGTCTGCAGGGTTCCGGTAAGACGTCGCTGGCCGGCAAGCTGGCCGCCTGGCTGCGCGGGCAGGGGCACACCCCGCTGCTGGTCGCGTGCGACCTGCAGCGCCCGGCCGCCGTCAACCAGCTGCAGGTCGTCGGTGAGCGGGCCGGGGTGCCGGTGTTCGCGCCGCATCCCGGCGAGTCGCCCGGATCCGGGCCCGGCGACCCGGTCGCGGTCGCGGCCGCGGGGCTCGCCGAGGCGCGGGCCAAGCACCACGACGTCGTCATCGTCGACACCGCCGGCCGGCTGGGTATCGACGACGAGCTGATGGCGCAGGCCGCGGCCATCCGCGACGCCATCAATCCCGACGAAGTGCTGTTCGTCCTCGACGCAATGATCGGTCAGGACGCCGTCAACACCGCCGAGGCGTTCCGCGAGGGCGTCGGCTTCACCGGGGTGGTGCTGACCAAGCTCGACGGTGACGCCCGCGGCGGTGCCGCGCTCTCGGTGCGTGAGGTGACCGGCGTCCCAATCCTTTTCGCCTCCACCGGCGAGAAGCTGGAGGACTTCGACGTCTTCCACCCCGACCGGATGTCGAGCCGCATCCTGGGCATGGGCGACGTGCTGAGCCTGATCGAGCAGGCCGAGCAGGTCTTCGATGCCGAACAGGCCGAGGCCGCCGCCGTCAAGATCGGCAGCGGCGAGCTCACGCTCGAGGACTTCCTGGAACAGATGCTGGCCATCCGCAAGATGGGCCCGATCGGCAACCTGCTGGGCATGCTGCCCGGCGCCGGGCAGATGAAGGACGCGCTGGCCCAGGTCGACGACCGCCAGCTGGACCGCCTGCAGGCCATCATCCGCGGCATGACCCCGGCCGAGCGCGCCGATCCGAAGATCATCAACGCGTCGCGGCGGCTGCGCATCGCCAACGGGTCGGGCGTCACGGTGTCCGAGGTCAACCAGCTGGTGGATCGCTTCTTCGAGGCCCGCAAGATGATGTCGTCCATGCTCGGCGGCATGGGCATCCCCGGTATCGGCCGCAAGTCAGCGACGCGAAAGTCCAAGGGGGCCAAGGGCAAGGCGGGCAAGAAGGGTAAGAAGGGCGGACGCGGTCCGACACCGCCGAAGGCGCGCAACCCGCTGGCCGCCGGGATGCCGGGCATGCCGGCCGGATTCCCCGATCTGTCGCAGATGCCCGAGGGCCTCAACGAGCTGCCGCCCGGTCTGGCCGACTTCGATCTGTCCAAGCTGAAGTTCCCGGGCAAGTCGTGACGATCGCGAGCGCGGCCGCGCCGCGCGAAGCGGGTCGTCACGGTCGGAAGTAGCCGCCCGGTGCGCATGCACGTGCGGGGCGTGGGGCTGCCCGACGAGACCGCGATCGACCTGTGGATCGTCGACGGCCGCATCAGCGCCGAACCGGTCGCCGGCGCCGACACCGTTTTCGACGGCGGCTGGATCGTGCCCGGGCTGGTCGACGCCCACTGCCACGTCGGCCTCGGGGACCACGGCGAGATCCCGCTGGACGACGCGATCGCCCAGGCCAAGATCGAACGCGATGTCGGCGCGCTGCTGCTGCGGGACTGCGGTTCGCCCACCGACACCCGCAGCCTCGACGACCGCGACGATCTGCCCTGCATCATCCGCGCCGGGAAGCATCTGGCCAGGCCGAAGCGGTACGCGGCGGGCTTCTCGCGCGAGCTGGAAGACGAATGGCAACTGCCCGCGGCGGTGGCGCAGGAGGCCAAGCGCGGCGACGGGTGGATCAAGCTGGTCGGCGACTGGATCGACCGCAGCGTCGGCGACCTGGCCCCGCTGTGGTCCGACGAGGTGCTCAAGGCCGCCATCGACACCGCGCACGCCCACGGCGCCCGCGTCACCGCGCACGTCTTCAGTGAGGACGCGCTGCCCGGGCTGATCAACGCCGGCATCGACTGCATCGAGCACGGCACCGGCCTGACCGACGAGACGATCGAGCTGATGGTCTCCCGCGGCACCGTGCTGGTCCCGACGCTGGTCAACATCGTGGAGAACTTCCCCGGGATCGCCGCGGCCGCCGCGAAGTATCCGGCGTATGCCGCGCACATGCGCGACCTGCACGCCCGCGGCCTGTCCCGGATCGCCGCGGCCCGCGAGGCGGGCGTGCCGATCTACGCCGGCAGCGACGCGGGCACCATGGTGGCGCCCGGGCGGATCGCCGACGAGGTCGAGGCGCTCAAGAGCATCGGGATGAGCCCGACCGAGGCGCTGGGCGCCGCGTGCTGGGACGCGCGTCGCTGGCTCGGCCGGCCCGGCCTCGACCACGGCGCCTCGGCCGACCTGCTGTGTTACGCGCAAGACCCGCGGTCGGGCCCCGCCGTGCTGAAGAGTCCCGATCTGATCATGTTGCGCGGCAAAGTCTTTCGCTCACCCGCCTAGCCGCGCGCCGCGCGGGCTTTCCCATGATGGCCGCGCACCCCGGCCGCCGCGCCGAGCGCACCGCGGTTGCGCCCGCGGCGCCGCCCGGTGGCGCACACTGAGCCCACAGCCGGGTCGATTCCTTCAGTTTCGCTGAGAAAAGATTGCGAGTGCTTGCTATCTATGTTAGCGTTCCGACCATCGACGACGGAGGAACCCATGGCCTACGACGTGATCATTCGCGATGGATTGTGGTTCGACGGCACCGGCAGCGCGCCGCTGACCCGCACGCTCGGCATCCGCGACGGCGTGGTGGCCACGGTCGGCACCGAGCGGCTGGATGAGACCGGTTGCCCCGAGGTGATCGACGCGGCCGGCAAATGGGTGGTGCCCGGCTTCCTCGACGTGCACACCCATTACGACGCCGAGGTGCTGCTGGATCCCGGACTGCGCGAGTCGGTGCGCCACGGCGTCACCACCGTGCTGCTGGGCAACTGCTCGTTGTCGACGGTCTACGCCGATTCCCAGGACGCCGCCGACCTGTTCAGCAGGGTGGAGGCGGTGCCGCGCGAATACGTGTTCGGCGCACTGGATTCCCACCGCACCTGGTCGACGGCCGCGGAGTACATCAAGGCGATCGACGCCCTGCCACTGGGGCCCAATATCGGTTCGCTGCTTGGACATTCGGACCTGCGGACGGCGGTGCTCGGGCTGGATCGGGCCACCGACGACGCCGTGCGGCCCACCGAGGCCGAGCTGGAGAAGATGGCCGACCTGCTGGGCGAGGCGCTCGACGCCGGTGTGCTCGGCATGTCCGGGATGGACGCGCCCATCGACAAACTCGACGGTGAACGCTTCCGCTCGCGTGCCCTGCCGTCCACCTTCGCGACGTGGCGGGAGCGCCGCAGGCTGATCAAGGTGCTGCGCAAGCGCGGCCGAATCCTGCAGAGCGCCCCGAACGTGGCGAAGCCGTCAACCGGAATGCTCTTCTTTCTGGCCAGCAGCCGGATATTGAACTGGGGCAAGGGTGTTCGGATGAGCATGCTGGTGTCCGCCGACGCCAAGTCGATGCCGCTGTCGGTTTACGTCTTCGGCCCCGGGACTCGGCTGCTGAACAGGCTGCTGGGCGCCAGCGTGAAATTCCAGCACCTGCCGGTGCCGTTCGAGTTGTACTCCGACGGCATCGACCTGCCGGTCTTCGAGGAGTTCGGCGCGGGAACGGCCGCCCTGCACCTGCGGGACCAGTTGGAGCGCAACGAGTTACTGGCGGACAAGGAATACCGCCGCAAATTCCGGCGCGAGTTCGACCGCATCAAGCTCGGACCGTCGCTGTGGCACCGCGACTTCCATGACGCCGTCATCGTCGAATGTCCGGATGAGTCGTTGATCGGCAAGAGCTTTGGCGAGATCGCCGACGAGCGCAAGCTGCACCCGCTCGACGCGTTTTTGGACGTGCTTGTCGAAAACGGAGAACGCAACGTCCGCTGGACCACCGTCGTGGCCAACCATCGGCCCAAGCTGCTGGACGCGCTGGCCACCGAAGGCAGTGTGCACATGGGCTTTTCGGACGCCGGGGCGCACCTGCGCAACATGGCCTTCTACAACTTCGGGCTGCGAATGCTCAAGCGCACCCGGGACGCCTACCGGGCCGGCGCGCCCTTCATGTCGATCGAGCACGCGGTGCACCGGCTCACCGGTGAACTGGGCGAGTGGTTCGGCATCGACGCCGGCACGCTGCGCCAGGGCGACCGCGCGGACTTCGTGGTGATCGACCCGGCCGGGCTCGACGAGTCCGTCGACGGCTACCACGAGGAGGCGGTGCCGTTCTACGGCGGCCTGCGGCGCATGGTCAACCGCAACGACGACGCCGTAATCGCCACCGGGGTGGGCGGCGTGGTGGTCTACGGCGGCAGCCACTCCAAGGGCGAATTCCGGGACGGCTACGGCAAATCGGTGCGGTCGGGCCGCTACCTGCGGGCGGGGGAGCGCGCGCGTCGGGAACGCGGCGCGCTGAGCGTCACCGCCTGACATGGCCAGGACCCAGCAGCAGCGCCGCGAGGAAACCGTCGGGCGGCTCATCGACGCGTGCATCGCCACCATCATCGAGGTCGGCTACGCGCGGGCATCCGCCGCGGTGATCACCAAGCGGGCCGGGGTGTCGGTGGGCGCGCTGTTCCGGCACTTCGACACCATGGGCGATTTCATGGCCGCGACCGCGTCCGAGGTGTTGCGCCGCCAGCTGGAGTCGTTCACCAAGGGGGTCGCCGAGATACCCGCCGACCGGCCGGCGCTGGAGGCGGCGCTGGGGATCTTGCGCGACATCACCAGCGGCCCGGCCAACGCGGTCATCTACGAGCTGCTGGTGGCCGCCCGCACCGACGAAAAGCTCAGGGAGACTTTGCAACACGAGCTGGGGCAGTACGCCGCGAAGATCCACGACGCCGCACGCGCGCTGCCGGGCGCCGACCGCTTTCCCGAGGACACCTTCCCGGTGTTCGTGGCGTTGATGACCAACGTGTTCGACGGGGCCGCGGTGGTGGAAGGCGTTCTGCCGCAACCAGAAATCGCGGCACACCGCATTCCCGTCCTGATGGCGCTGCTCACCGCGGCGCTACCCGACGCCGACTCCTGAATGACTTACAGCGAGCCGATGCTCGACTGCGGGCTTTGCGCGAATCCCCAGTCGAACAACGTCGCCGCCTGATCCCAGTACGTCGGTCCGCCCTCTTTGATCAGCCCGTACATCATCGCGATCACCAGCCGGCGGCCCCCGCGGGCGGCGGCCCCGACGAAGGTCTTGCGCGCGGCGTTGGTGAAGCCGGTCTTGCCGCCGATCGCGCCGGGATAGCGCTGCAACAGCTCGTCCTGGTTGGTGATCGGGTGATCGCCGTTGTCGCCGGGGAACATCGCCGACGGCTCGGCGGTGATCTGCGCGAACACGGGGTTGGCCATCGCGGCGCGGAAGATGACCGCCAGGTCGTGCGCCGTCGACGCGCCCGAACCCGCGGGCCCGTCCAGCCCGGACGGTGTCGCCGCGTGCGTGTTGGTGGCGCCCAGGGAAGCCGCCTTGGCGTTCATCTTGGCGACCGTGGCGTCCGGGCCGCCCAGCATGTGCGCCAGCGTGTTGGCGGCGTCGTTGCCCGAGACCAGCAGCAGGCCGTCCAGGAGTTGGCGCGCGGTGTAGGTGCGCCCCGGCTTGATGCCGACGCAGTTGCACTCCACCTGGGTGTCGGCGACGTCGGCGACGACGGTCGAGTCCAGGCTCACCGAGTCCAGGACCACCTGGGCCAACAGCGTCTTGATGGTGCTCGCCGGCGGGTGGGCCACGTTCTGGTCACGGCCGGCCAGCACCTGCCCGCTGTCCAGGTCGGCCACGATCCAGGTCTGCGCCGGACCGTCGGGAATGGGCATCGAGCCGACCGGCTGCATGCTGTCCGCCCACGCGGTGGACATGGCGACGGTGGCGGTGCAGGTACCGACTGCGACGACGGTAGCGGCCACCCTGAGCCCCAGGGCCGTGAGCTTGCGCATGGCCGCAAAGTCTAACTTCCGCCCCTGCCCGGGGCGGATCTTCAGTACTGTCCGATGCATGTTGAGCCTGGAAGAGATCTCGGATCGGCTCGAGATCCAGCAGCTGCTGGTGGATTACTCCACCGCCATCGACAACCGGCGATTCGACGATCTGGACAACGTGTTCACGCCCGATGCCTACATCGACTACACGGCGCTCGGCGGCATCGAGGGTCGGTACCCGGAGGTGAAGAAGTGGCTGGCCGAGGTGCTGCCCAACTTCCCGGTGTATGCGCACATGCTCGGCAACTTCTCGGTCCGGATCGAGGGGAACACGGCCTCGTCGCGGGTGATCTGCTTCAACCCCATGGTGCTTGGTGGCACCAAGGACGGCGAAGAGGAAAGAGCGCTGTTCTGCGGGCTCTGGTACGACGACGAGTTCGTGCGCACGCCCGACGGCTGGCGCATGACCCGGCGGGCGGAGACGAAGGTCTTCCAGAAGGTGATGTGAGTCGGCAACATGAGCCCCGCCTGTCACCGCGTGCGCGATTTCTGATCACCGCCCCTGGTCTGGCACAATGGGCGGCTGTCCGCCGAGCGATCACCGTTTCTTTTCGGGGCCCGGCCGGTCACTACACGCGAGGCAAAACCGGATCCGGGCATCGGGCCCCGATCGCCGAATTGCAGCGTGACACACACAGGAGAATCGCTTAACCATGGCTGTGAAGATCAAGCTCACCCGGCTTGGCAAGATCCGCAATCCCCAGTACCGCATCGCCGTCGCCGACGCCCGCACCCGGCGCGACGGCCGCTCCATCGAGGTCATCGGCCGCTACCACCCTAAGGAAGACCCGAGCCTCATCGAGATCAACTCCGAGCGCGCCCAGTACTGGCTGTCCGTGGGCGCCCAGCCCACCGAGCCCGTGCTCAAGCTGCTGAAGATCACCGGCGACTGGCAGAAGTTCAAGGGCCTGCCCGGCGCCGAGGGCCGCCTGAAGGTCGCCCCGGCCAAGCCCAGCAAGCTCGAACTGTTCAACGCCGCCCTGGCCGAGGCCGATGGCGGCCCGACCACCGAGGCCGCGAAGCCGAAGAAGAAGGCCCCCGCCAAGAAGGCGGCGAAGGGCACAGAGGAGTCTGCCGACGCCGCCGAGCCGCAGGCCGCGGCCGAGGCCCCGGCGGAGAACGCCGCGCAGGCCGAGGCGCCCGCCGAGGGCGGCGAGCAGGCCGAGTCGACCACCGAAAGCTGATCGGGGCGATGAGTACGGTTGTCGTTGACGCTGTTGAGCACCTGGTTCGCGGGATTGTCGACAACCCCGACGACGTCCGGGTGGACATGGTGACCAGCCGCCGGGGACGGACGGTCGAGGTGCACGTCCATCCCGACGATCTGGGCAAGGTGATCGGTCGCGGGGGTCGCACCGCGACCGCATTGCGCACGCTGGTCGCCGGGATCGGCGGTCGCGGCATCCGCGTCGACGTGGTGGACACCGACCAGTAGCGGGGCGCGGCTCATGGAACTCCCTTGGAGTTGACTGTCGGGCGCGTGGTGAAAGCCCACGGCATCAGCGGCGAGCTGGTGGTGGAAATCCGCACCGACGATCCCGCCGCCCGGTTCTCGCCGGGTAACACGTTGCGCGCCAAGCCCTCTCGCGGGGGTACGGAGCGCAGCTGTGTCATCGAGAGTGCGCGCGAGCACGGCGGGCGGCTGCTGGTGCGGCTGGCCGGGGTCACCGACCGCGACGCCGCCGACGCGCTGCGCGGCACCCTGTTCGTGGTCGACTCCGAGGACCTGCCCGACATCGACGAGGCGGACACCTACTACGACCATCAGCTCGAAGGTCTGCGCGTGCATACCACCGCCGGCGAGCAGGTGGGCGTCGTCGCCGAGGTGTTGCACACCGCGGCCGGTGAACTGCTCGCGGTGCGGCGCGAATCCGGCGACCAGGAGCGGGAAGTGTTGGTGCCGTTCGTGTCCGCGATCGTCACCGCGGTGTCCCTCGACGACGGCACCGTCGAGATCGATCCGCCCGAAGGCCTGCTGGACCTGTAGGCCCTCGATATGAGAATCGACGTCGTCACGATCTTTCCGGCCTATCTGGATCCGCTGCGGCAATCGTTGCCGGGCAAGGCGATCCGGTCCGGCCTGGTCGATCTGCGGGTTCATGACCTGCGGCGCTGGACGTATGACGTGCACCGCTCGGTCGACGACGCGCCCTACGGCGGCGGCCCGGGCATGGTGATGAAGGCGCCGGTGTGGGGCGAGGCGCTCGACGAAATCGCCTCGGAGGAAACACTTTTGGTTGTTCCCACCCCGGCCGGCCGCCTGTTTACGCAGGCGACGGCCGCGCGCTTCAGCGCCGAGACCCACCTGGTGTTCGCCTGCGGACGCTACGAGGGCATCGACCAGCGGGTCATCGACGACGCCGCGCGGCGCATGCGGGTCGAAGAGGTCTCGATCGGCGACTACGTGCTGCCCGGCGGCGAGTCGGCGGCCGTGGTGATGATCGAGGCCGTGCTGCGCCTGCTCGACGGGGTCCTTGGCAATCCCGCGTCGCACCGCGAGGATTCGCACTCGCCGGCACTGGACCGGCGTCTGGAGGGACCCAGCTACACGCGGCCACCGAGCTGGCGCGGGCTGGACGTCCCCGAGGTGCTGCTGTCGGGTGACCACGCGCGGGTCGCCGCCTGGCGCCGCGAGATCTCGCTGCAACGCACCCGCGAACGCCGGCCGGAACTGCTAGAGCCCGAATTGTCAGCGCCCGAATTGTCGGAGCCCGAATTGTCAGAGCCCGACGGCGACTCGGCTCGTTAAAGCCCGTGCCGGGGCGCCTCGATGCGGCCCTCGGGGAATATCGTCTTGACCGCCCGGGTGATGGTGTCGCGGGCGGTGGCGTCGTCGGCGGGCTGCAGGGACTGGACCACCATGATGTAGCGGCGGTCGGCCCCGATCACGCCGGTCGACAAATGCATCCAGTCGCTGCCGATGCAGCACATCCAGCCCTGCTTGACCGCAACCGGCTCGGCGTACAGGCCGTCCGGGATGCCGAATCGCTGCGGGTAGCCGTCCAGCCCGGTGGGGGTGGACTGGGCCAGGTCGTTGACGATGATTTTGGCGTCGTCGGCCGGCAGCCCGCCCGAGCCGTCCAGCAGCATCTCGTAGTAGCGGATCAGATCCGTCACCGAGCTCATGGTGTTCCACCAGCGCCCGTCGCTGGGCGGGGTGGTGGAGGCCAGGCCGTAGCGGGCGGCCACCTCGGTGATGATGGCGGCCCCGCCGCCCTGACCCCAGAACCTCTCGGCCGCGCCGTCGTCGGAGGACTGCAGCATGATGTCGAGCGCCTGGCGGTCGTCGGCGCTCAGCGGCGTCTTGCCCTCGGATTCGTGCAGCAGCAGATCGTCGGCGATGAACAGCTTCGCCACCGACGCGGTGCCGATGATCTGGCTGTTGCCGTTGGCGATCAGCTGGTGGGTGGTGCGGTCGAGGATGGCCACCGACAGGGCGGCGCCGCTGCCGGCGGCCTCGTCGGCGGCCTGCTGGATGCGGGCCTGCAGCTGGGAGAATCCGGGGTTCGCCAGCGCCTGCGGCGGCTGGGACGGGGCGGCCGCCTCCAGCCGCACGGTGGCGGACTGCGGGGGACCCGATGGGGGAGCTGAGGTGGGGGGCGCGGAGATGACCCGAACGGGCGCGGTGACCGGCAGGGTGTACACCTTCGCCTGGACGAGCGCCTCGGAGCCGGCGGCAACCACCAACGTCACCGCCGCGGTGGCGGTGACCAGCGTCAGCGGACGTACCCGCATTCGTCTCCTCCGGCGTGACTGCGACACAGTGCAAGGGCGGGACCCGTCGCGCCACCTGCACCGGCCATCACGCTTGCGTGCGGGTAGCGCGTTCTGACCCCAGTCATATGTACCATTTACCAGCGCGTTTGGCGCGTCACGAACCGCCGACTTGCTGTGATTTTCGCGGCACGCGCCCCGTCTGGCACAATTGACCAGTTGTCTCCAGCGGTTGCAGGCCGGTTGAGCCGTTTCCCGCCTGCTGCGAGATACGCCAGAAAGCCCGAAACCATCGGCTTGGCGACCGCCCCACACCTGCGTGTGGGTAGCTGCCGCCGGCCGCGACCGCAAGGAAGTGTCTCGCATGAACCGGCTGGACTTCGTCGATCAGGCGTCGCTGCGCGACGATATCCCGGTTTTCGGCCCGGGCGACACCATCAACGTGCACGTGAAGGTCATCGAGGGCGCCAAGGAGCGCATCCAGGTGTTCAAGGGCGTGGTGATCCGCCGCCAGGGCGGTGGCATCCGTGAGACCTTCACCGTCCGCAAGGAGAGCTATGGCGTCGGCGTCGAGCGCACCTTCCCGGTGCACTCACCCAACATCGACCACATCCAGGTGGTGACCCGCGGTGACGTCCGCCGCGCGAAGCTGTACTACCTGCGTGAACTGCGCGGCAAGAAGGCCAAGATCAAGGAGAAGCGCTGAGCCGGGACGCCTTGGCGGCGCTGATGATTCGTCCTTCGGCCCTCCGGTGCGGATCGCTTGCCGGTTTACCGGGCCACAACGTGTGCTGGCTACGCTGATCTCGTGACCGATACCGCGGATTCATCGAAGCCCGAGCCCCACGCCGGCGAGTCAGATCCGAAGGTCTCCACCCGCAACCTTCAGATGCGGCCGGACGACGCCGCGACAACCGCCGAGTCGATCCCCGAACCGGCGCCGGTGACGGAAACACCCGAGGCGGCCGATCCGGCGGACCCCAAGCGTTCGACGTTGCGCGAATTCGCGATCCTGGCGGTGATCGCCGTGGTCCTCTACTACGTCATGTTGACCTTCGTGGCGCGGCCCTACCTGATCCCGTCGGAATCCATGGAGCCCACGCTGCACGGGTGCACGGGCTGCGTCGGCGACCGGATCATGGTCGACAAGGTCAGCTACCGCTTCAGCGCGCCGCGCCCCGGCGACGTGATCGTCTTCAAGGGCCCGCCGCCGTGGAACCTCGGCTACAAGTCGATCCGGTCCAACAACACCGTGCTGCGCTGGGTGCAGAACGCCCTGTCCTTCGTCGGTTTCGTGCCGCCGGACGAAAACGACCTGGTCAAGCGCGTCATCGCGGTCGGCGGGCAGACGGTGCAATGCCGGGCCGACACCGGGCTGACGGTCGACGGCAAGCCGCTCAAGGAGCCTTACTTGGACCGCAACACCATGGCGGCCGACCCGTCGGTCTACCCGTGCCTGGGCAGCGAGTTCGGGCCGGTCGCCGTCCCGGCGGGACGGCTGTGGGTGATGGGCGACAACCGGACGCACTCGGCGGACTCGCGCGCCCACTGCACCAGCGTGCCGGCCGAAGCCCTCAAGGGGGTGTTGTGCACCGGCGACCCCACCTCGGGAACCGTGCCGGTGTCCAACGTTATCGGGAAAGCCAGGTTCATCGTGTGGCCGCCGTCCCGGTGGGGTGGCGTGGGATCGGTGAACCCGCAGCAGAGTAAGTAACCATGGCAACGACGTGGCCGCCGCGGACGGTGATCCGTAAGTCGTCGGGGTTACGCACCCTGGAATCGGCGCTGTACCGCAGCGGGTTGGGCCCGGTGGCCGGCGTCGACGAGGTCGGTCGCGGCGCCTGCGCCGGACCGCTGGTGGTGGCGGCCTGCGTGCTCGGGCCGGGGCGAATGGAAAGCCTTGCCGCCCTTGACGATTCGAAGAAGCTCACCGAGGCCGCCCGGGAAAAGCTGTTCCCGCTGATTCGCCGCTATGCGCTGGCCTACCACGTGGTGTTCATCCCGCCGGCCGAGGTGGACCGGCGCGGTGTGCACGTCGCCAACATCGAGGGCATGCGGCGTGCCGTCGCCGGCCTGTCGGTGCGGCCCGGCTACGTGCTGAGCGACGGCTTCCGGGTGCCCGGGCTGGCCGTGCCGTCGCTGCCGGTCATCGGCGGCGACGCGGTCGCGGCGTGTATCGCGGCGGCCAGCGTGCTGGCCAAGGTCAGCCGGGACCGGTTGATGATCGCCATGGAGGCCGACCATCCCGGTTACGGCTTCGCCCTGCACAAGGGCTACAGCACGCCGGCGCACAGCACGGCGCTGGCGCGGCTGGGCCCGTGCCCCGAGCATCGTTATTCGTTCATCAACGTGCGGCGCGTGGCCAACGGCGCGGGCGGCCGGGTGGTGGCCGAGTGCAAACCGGACCCACCCCTGCAGCGCGACGGATCTCGGTGAGGAAAGATGGGAACAGGATTCCCACCCCGGCGAACGGCGGCTAGCGCCGGGAGGTCCGGGAAAACTGTCTTCGGAGAAGGACGTCTGAGCAGATGAGTGCAGAAGATCTCGAAAAGTATGAAACCGAGATGGAGCTCTCGCTGTACCGCGAATACAAGGACATCGTCGGCCAGTTCAGCTACGTCGTGGAGACCGAACGGCGCTTCTACCTGGCCAACAGCGTGGAGATGACGCCGCGCAACGCCGACGGCGAGGTCTACTTCGAGCTGCGCCTGTCCGACGCCTGGGTGTGGGACATGTACCGGCCGGCGCGGTTCGTCAAGCAGGTTCGGGTGGTCACCTTCAAAGACGTCAACATCGAAGAGGTCGAAAAACCCGAGTTGCGGCTTCCCGAATAGCCGCCGTCAGATATTGGTCGGAAGCTCGCCGGGGGTGGGCAGCTGGCCCCGCTGCTCGATGACCTCACGCGCGACGTCGGCCAGCTTGATGTTGAGCGCCTGGGAGTGGCGCCGCAGCAGATCGAACGCCTCGTCCTCGTCCATGTCGTGCAGCATCATCAACATGCCGACGGCCTTGCCGATCTCGCGGTTGCTGAGCAGCCCGCGGCGCAGGCTGGCGGAGTCCTCGCCCTTGGCGACCGCGTTAATGGCGACACTGGCGAACGCGGCCAGCACCGCGGCCCGCCCGGCGGACTCGGAGTCGAACATGTTCGGGGTGTCGCTGAACAGGTTCAGCGCCGCCCCCTTGCGTTTGTCGATCAGGAGGCGGAACCCCATCGCGCCGCGCACCGGGGTCTCCGCGACCAGGATTTTCGCCAGTCGCGGCCACAGCGACGGGGTCGTCAGGTCGGTGTCGATCTGCGGCGTCTCCTCTTCGATGGCATCGATGCAGGGGCCGTCGCCGGCCCGCCTTTCGATGTCGTCGATCTGTTTGGCGAGCCGGTCGCTGGCACCCACGGTGATGTATTTGTCGTTCTCGCGCACCAATAGGCTGGCGTGGTCGCAGCCACGGACCGTCAGAGTGGCGGCGATGCAGATGGCCGCATACATCTGATTGGCGTCGGAGCCCTGATAAATGATTTCTGCGAGGGCGGCGAAAACCGTCGCCGGGTCGGCCTTCTCTCCGCCCGTCGCGGGCTCGTCCGCGCCAGTCATCGATTGGTCCGCCATGTCATGCCTCGTTCCTGCGGTGTCGGCGGTGTTATCCGCGTTCGATCGCCGTAGATTATCCGCCGCCGGTACCAGCCTTACACGCCGTTTCGTCCTGATGCGCCGATCTCGGGGATCTTGCTGGTCACCGTTGACCGCCAAACCCGCTGACGATGCGCGGAAGGCACGTCCAAACACTCACGAATCGCGAGACATTGGAAAGATGGTTCTACCACGTGCGCGAGGTTTCGGCTGGCCGCAGGAGGGAAGGACGTTCTGAATGGGAGTGACCGTCGCGGTGACCGGACCAACCGGGGAGATCGGTATCTCCGCGGTGACGGCGCTGGAACGCGAGCCCGCCGTCGACGCGATCATCGGGATGGCCCGCCGGCCGTTCGACCCGTCGTCGCGCGGCTGGCTGAAAACCACCTACCAGCAGGGCGACATCCTGGACCGTGAGGCCGTCGACGCCCTGGTCGCGCGGGCCGACGTGGTGATCCACCTGGCCTTCATCATCATGGGGTCGCGCGACGAGAGCGCCCGGGTGAACCTGCAGGGCACCCGCAATCTGTTCGAGGCGACGGTGGCCGCCGAGCGGCCGCGCCGCCTGGTGTACACCTCGTCGGTGGCGGCGTACGGCTACCACTCCGACAATCCCGTCCCGCTGACCGAGGACGTCGCCCCCCGCGGGTCCGCCGAGCACTACTACTCCGAGCAGAAGGCGGCCTGCGAGGCGCTGCTGGCCGACATCACCAAGGATTCGCCGCTCGAGGTGTTCGTTCTGCGGCCGTGCATCGTCGCGGGCCCGAAGGCCACCGCGCTGGCCGACGCCATGCCGTGGAACCAGCTGCCCGGCCCGGTGCGTGCGGTGGTCAAGGCCGTCCCGGTGCTCAAGCCCGTGGTGCCCGATCCGGGTTACCCCCTGCAGCTGGTCCACCACGATGACGTCGCGACGGCGATCGCCCTGGCGGCCACCGCCCCGGCGCCGCCGGGGGTGTACAACATCGCCGGTGACGGGGTCGTGACCGTGGCCGATGTGGCCAGGGCGCTGGGTGGCCGGCCGGTGCGGGTTCCCGCCGTCGCCGCCACGGCGGCCTCGGCGGCGATCTCACGGGTGCCGCGGGTGCCGTCCATGCTGGAATGGCTGCACACCGCGCGGACGTCGATGGTCATGGACACCACCAAGGCCAAGACCCAGCTGGGCTGGCGCCCGCTGCACTCGTCGGCCGAGACGCTGGAAGCGCTGGCCTCGGGGGTGTGAGAGCGTTGTTCTGCTCGGCGCCCGCCCGCCGGCCAAGGTAGTTTGATCCGATGGGACTTGAGCGTTTCGCCGCGTCTCGCGACGTCGCCGCCGGCGGTGAAATCGCCTAGTGGGTCACGTCACGTCGCGCCGGCGGGTGACGCATCTGTCCGCCGGTGAAGCGATCACCCGACCGGAAACCCTGGTCGTCGAGGAGCCGTTGGAGATTCGGGTCGACGGCGCGGCGGTCACCGTGACGATGCGCACCCCGGGATCGGATTTCGAACTCGCCCAAGGCTTTCTGCTCACCGAGGGCGTCATCGCGGGCCGCGACGACGTGCACAGCATCCGCTACTGCGCCGGGCGCGACGACGACGGCGCGAACACGTACAACGTGCTGGACGTGACCCTGATCCCCGGCGTACCGAAGCCCGTTCTCGACGTCACCCGCAACTTCTACACCACCTCGTCGTGCGGCGTGTGCGGCAAGGCCTCACTCGACGCGGTGCGGCTGCTCAGCCGGTTCTCGCCCGGCACCGATCGCGCGACCGTGGCCGCAGCCACCCTCGAGGCGATGCCCGGTCAATTGCGTTCCGCGCAAAAGGTTTTCGACAGCACCGGGGGCCTGCACGCTGCGGCGTTGTTCGGCGCGGACGGCGCGATGCTGGTGGTGCGCGAGGACGTCGGCAGGCACAACGCGGTCGACAAGGTGGTCGGCTGGGCGACCGAGCACCGGCGATTGCCGCTGCAGTCCACCGTGTTGCTGGTCAGCGGGCGGGCGTCGTTCGAGTTGACGCAGAAGGCCGTGATGGCCGGGATTCCGGTGCTGGCGGCCGTGTCCGCGCCGTCGTCGCTGGCGGTCTCGCTGGCCGAGGAGTCCGGCATCACGCTGGTGGCGTTCCTGCGGGAGGACTCGATGAACATCTACACCAGGGCGGATCGGATCACCTAGATCGATGGCGGCGACCCGCGGCGCCCGGCGACGCCGCGCTTGCGATCGCCGCTAGGTCGATGGCGGCGACCCGCGGCGCCCGGCTACGCCGCGCTTGCGATCGCCGCTAGCGTTTCTGCGCCGGCTGTGGATGGACGCCGCACTGGGGATAACCGGGGGCCGCGGGCGGCCTCGGGTGGCGTCGACGGCCCGTCCCGTCGGGGTCACCGGGCACCGTGGCCCGCATGACAACCGAAACGACCATGACCCGGATCCAGCTGGGGGCGATGGGTGAGGCGCTCGCCGTGGATCACCTGACCCGGATGGGATTGCGCATCCTGCAGCGCAATTGGCGCTGCCGCTACGGCGAACTCGACATCATCGCCCGCGACGACGCCACCTCGACGGTGGTGTTCGTCGAGGTGAAGACCCGCACCGGCGACGGTTATGGCGGGCTGGCGCACGCCGTCACCCCGCGCAAGGTGCGGCGGTTGCGCAGGCTGGCCGGGCTGTGGCTGGCCGGCCAGCACCAGCGCTGGGCCGCGATCCGCATCGACGTGATCGGGGTGCGGGTCGGGCGCCGCCGCACCCCCGAGATCACCCACCTGCAAGGGATCGGCTGATGGCGTTGGGACGCGCGTTCTCCGTCGCGGTGCACGGCGTGGACGGGCAGACCGTGGAGATCGAAGCCGACATCACCTCCGGGCTGCCGGGCGTGCACCTGGTGGGCCTGCCCGACGCCGCCCTGCAGGAGTCTCGCGACCGCGTCCGGGCCGCCGTCACCAACTGTGGCAACTCCTGGCCCCAGGCGCGGCTCACCCTGGCGCTGTCGCCGGCGACCCTGCCCAAGATGGGGTCGGTCTACGACATCGCCCTGGCTGCCGCGGTGCTCTCGGCGCAGCGCAAAAACCCCTGGGATCGGCTGGAGAAGACGGTGCTGCTCGGCGAGCTGTCCCTGGACGGCCGGGTCCGGCCGGTGCGCGGCGTGCTGCCCGCGGTGCTGGCCGCCAAGCGCGACGGCTGGCCGGCCGTGGTGGTTCCCGTGGACAACCTCGCCGAGGCCAGCCTGGTCGACGGCATCGACGTGTGGGGCGCGCGGACCCTGAAGCAGCTACACAAGTGGCTCAGCGGCACCGGCGCCCTCGACGGCCGGATCGACGTCAAACCCACGGACGGCGAGCCCGCCGCGGACCTGGTCGACGTGGTCGGGCAGACCCAGGCGCGGTTCGCGGTAGAGGTGGCCGCCGCCGGGGCGCACCACCTGATGCTCACCGGCCCGCCCGGCGTCGGCAAAACGATGCTCGCGCAACGCCTTCCGGGGCTGCTGCCGCCGCTGACGGACGACGAGTCCCTGGAAGTGACCGCGATTCACTCGGTGGCCGGGCTGTTGTCGGGCGACACCCCGTTGATCACCAGGCCACCGTTCGTGGCGCCCCATCACAGTTCCAGCGTCGCCGCGCTGGTCGGCGGTGGGTCCGGGATGGCGCGCCCGGGCGCGGTCAGCCGCGCACATCGCGGGGTGCTGTTCCTCGACGAGTGCGCCGAGATTCGGGTCAGCGCGCTGGAGGCCCTGCGAACACCGTTGGAGGACGGCGAGATTCGCCTGGCCCGCCGCGACGGCGTGGCGTGTTATCCCGCCCGGTTCCAGCTGGTGCTGGCCGCCAACCTGTGCCCGTGCGCGCCGGCTGACCCGCAGGACTGCATCTGCGCGGCGGCGGCCAAGCGCCGCTACCTGGGCAAGCTCTCGGGACCGCTGTTGGATCGGGTGGACCTGCGCGTGCAGATGCATCAGGTGAAGGCCGGGGCGTTCGCGGGTGGGGACGCCGAATCGACCGCGCAGGTTCGCCGCCGGGTCGCGCAGGCCCGCGCGGCCGCCGCGCAGCGCTGGCTACCGCACGGGTTTCGCACCAACGGTGAAGTCAGCGGGACGCTGCTGCGCCGGAAGTTCCGTCCCAGCCACGCGGCCATGGAGCCGCTGCAACGCGCGCTGGACCGCGGGCTACTCAGCATCCGTGGCCTCGACCGCACGTTGCGGGTCGCGTGGAGCCTGGCCGACCTGGCGGGCCGCACGTCGCCCGGGACCGACGAGGTCGCCGCCGCACTGAGCTTCCGTCAACCCGGGGCGCAGCTATGAGCGCGGCGAGGCAGCGCCCGGGCGCGCTACCAGCGCGCCATGCTCAGCCAATCGGTGTGCCCACCCCGCACCGCTATCGCGACACTCACCAGAATCGCGAACGCACGGGCGAATTGGGCCATGGCACGGCCACTTTCGCCCCGGTGTTCCATCTCGCGCAGCCCGAGGCAGGCCAGGCCGATGCTGATCAAGGGAACGGGAAAACCGATCCAGCTGACCAGGCTGAGCACGAACGCCGCGACGGCCCAGGGGTTCTTTGGGCGCTCGGACACGCTGTACACCATCGGCAGGTCGAGGATCATGGGTCGTTCCGTTCGTTGCGGGCCGGCGTGCGGCGGGCGGCTGATGACACCACACTCGCGCGCGGGGCTCAAAGGATTCTTGGCGCGTTCTCGGCCCGGGGGGCGCGGCGATGACGACGGCGCTCGACGACCCCGCGCTGCGCGCCTGGGCGTATCTGTCCCGGGTGGCCGAGCCACCCTGCGCCGAACTCGCCGCGCTGGTGCGGGGCGTCGGCCCGGTCGAGGCGGCCGAACGGGTCCGCCGTGGCCTGGTCGACGACGACCTGGCTCGTCGCACCGAGGCCAGGCGAGAAATCGACTGCAGTGCAGCCGATCTCGAGCTACTCGCCCGGCGCGGCGGCCGGTTGATCACCCCTAACGACGACGAATGGCCGCTGCTGGCGTTCGCCGCGTTCCACGGTGCCGCACCGCGCCCGGGTGGCGGTGCGCCGACGGTGCCGCCGATGGTGTTGTGGGCGCTGGGACCCGTCCGGCTCGATGAGGTCGCGCACCGGGCGGCCGCCGTGGTCGGGACGCGCGCGTCCACCGCGTACGGCGAGCACGTCGCCGGCGAACTGGCGGCCGGGTTGGCGCAGCGCGACGTCGCGATCGTCTCGGGAGGCGCGTACGGCATCGACGGCGCGGCGCACCGCGCCGCGCTGGACTGCGACGGCATCACCGTCGCGGTCCTGGCCGGCGGGCTCGACGTCCCCTACCCGAGCGGTCACACCGCGCTGCTGCACCGGATCGCCCAGCACGGGCTGCTGTTCAGCGAATACGCGCCAGGTATCCGCCCCGCCCGCCACCGATTCCTGACCCGCAATCGGCTGGTGGCCGCCGTGGCCGGGGCCGCCGTGGTGGTGGAAGCCGGTCTGCGCAGCGGCGCGGCCAACACCGCGGCCTGGGCGCGGGCGCTGGGGCGGGTGGTGGCCGCGGTGCCCGGACCCGTGACGTCCTCGGCGTCGGCGGGCTGCCATGCGCTGTTGCGCAACGGCGCCGAGCTGGTGACCCGGGCCGACCACGTCATCGAGCTCATCGGCCATATCGGCGAACTGGCGGCGCAGGATTCGCACCCCGCGACGCCGCTCGACGGCCTCAGCGACGCCGAACGCCGGGTCTACGAGGCGCTGCCGGGCCGCGGCGCCGTCACCGTCGACGAGATCGCGGTCGCCTCGGGCATGGTGCCTGAGCTGGCGCTGGGACCGCTGGCGATGCTCGAGCTGGCCGGGCTGGTGCAGCGGCAGGAGGGGAGGTGGCGAATCGTCCGGGCGTCCGCAGGCCAAGCTGCAGCGACCGCGCGACTCGTATAGTCGAGCGGGGGTCGGGGTTTGAACAGGAGGACAAGTGGCAGGTCGACCACTGCAATGCTTCGAAGTCGTCGGTACCGAACAACTCACACCGCACATGGTGCGGATAGTGCTCGGGAGCAAGGATTTTGACGCCTTCGTGCCGAGCAAGTTCACCGACTCCTACGTCAAGCTGGTGTTCGTCGCCGACGACGTCGACGTGGCCGGGTTGCCCGAGCCGCTGACCCTCGACAGCTTCGCCGACCTGCCACCGGAGAAAAAGCCGTCGGTGCGGACCCTCACCGTGCGCCGCGTCGACGTCGACAAGCGCCAGATCACGCTGGACATCGTGGTGCACGGCGAGCATGGCATGGCGGGGCAGTGGGCGTCGACGGCCCAGCCCGGCCAGCCGATCTACCTGATGGGCCCGGGCGGCGCATACACCCCGGACCCGGCCGCCGACTGGCACCTGCTGGCCGGCGACGAATCGGCCCTGCCGGCCATCGCCGCGGCCCTCGAGGCGTTGCCCCCCGGCGCGGTCGGCAAGGCGTTCATCGAGGTCGCGGGCCCAGAAGACGAGATCGCTCTGAGCGCCCCCGAAGGCGTCGAGGTGCACTGGGTGTACCGCGGTGGGCGTGCCGACCTGGTGCCCGAGGACCGTGCCGGCGATCACGCGCCGCTGATCGAGGCGGTCAAGAGCGCCCCGTGGCTGCCGGGACAGGTGCACGTCTTCATCCACGGCGAGGCCCAGGCCGTCATGCACAATCTGCGGCCCTACATCCGCAAAGAGCGTGGCGTGGACGCCAAGTGGGCATCGTCGATCTCGGGCTACTGGCGCCGCGGCCGCACCGAAGAGACGTTCCGGCAGTGGAAGAAAGAGCTGGCGCAGGCCGAGTCGGCGAACTCGTCAGCCTGACGGCCGCCTGGCATTGTCAGTTCCATGGCATTCGGCGATTACCAGAACGAGATCTACTTCAAGGGACTGGGCGGGGTGGCGCCCGCGCTGCCGATGGCGTTCGCGGAGCTGGAGGCCCGCGCCGAACGGGCCATGTCACCGTCGGTGTGGAGCTACGTCACCGGCGGCGCCGGCGACGAACGCACGCAGCGGGCCAATCGCGAAGCCTTCGATCGCTGGGGCCTGATACCACGAATGTTCGTCGGCGCCGCCGCGCGTGACCTGTCGGTGGAGCTGTTCGGGCTGACCCTGCCGTCGCCGGTGTTCATGGCACCGATCGGCGTCATCGGCATCTGCGCCCAGGACGGCCACGGCGACCTGGCCACCGCACGCGCGGCCGCGGCCACCGGCGTCCCGATGATGGTCTCCACCCTGACCACCGACCCGATGGAGGACGTCGCCGCGCAGTTCGGTGACACCCCCGGCTTCTTCCAGCTGTACACGCCGAAGGATCGCGACCTGGCCGCCAGCCTCGTGCAGCGGGCCGAGGCCGCCGGCTACCAGGGCATCATCGTCACCCTGGACACCTGGATTCCGGGATGGCGCCCGCGCGACCTCACCACGGCCAACTTTCCCCAGCTGCGGGGGCTCTGCCTGAGCAACTACACCAGCGACCCGGTCTTTCGCGCCGCCCTGCAGCGCCCGCCGGAAGAGGACCCGCAAGGCACCGTCCTGCAGTGGGTGACCACCTTCGGGAACCCGCTGACGTGGGACGACCTCGGGTGGCTGCGGTCGCTGACCGACCTGCCGCTGATCATCAAGGGCATCTGTCACCCCGACGACGCCCGGCGCGCCAGGGACGGCGGCGTCGACGGCATCTACTGCTCCACCCACGGCGGGCGCCAGGCCAACGGGGGCCTGCCCGCGCTGGCGTGCCTGCCGGGGGTCGTCGAAGCGGCCGACGGGCTGCCGGTGCTGTTCGATTCGGGCATCCGCAGCGGCGCCGACGTCGTCAAGGCGCTCGCGCTGGGCGCCACGGCGGTGGGCATCGGCCGGCCGTACGCCTATGGCCTGGCGCTCGGGGGAGTCGACGGCATCGTGCACGTGCTGCGCTCGATCCTGGCCGAGGCCGACCTCATCATGGCCGTCGACGGCTATCCCACGCTCAAAGATCTCACCCCGGACACGCTTCGGCGCGTCGACTAGAGCGCCCACCTGCGCCCTGCGACCGTGGGGGAGTGCAGGCGATCCTCGACGAGTTCGACGAGTACCTGGAGTTGCAGTGCGGGCGCTCGGCGCACACCCGCCGCGCCTACCTCGGTGACCTGCGCTCGCTGCTCGCCTTCATCGGCGACCGCGGCGCGGGTCTGGACGGGCTCAGCCTGCCGCTGCTGCGCTCGTGGTTGTCCGCCGCGGCCGCGGCCGGCGTCGCCCGCACGACGCTGGCCCGGCGCACCTCGGCCGTCAAGACCTTCACCGCGTGGGCGCTGCGCCGCGGCCTGCTCAGCGCCGATCCCGCCGCCCGGCTGCAGGTCCCCAAGGCGCACCGCACCCTGCCCGCGGTACTGCGCCAGGATCAGGCCGCCGACGCCATGGCCGCCGCCAAATCCGGTGCGCAGCAGGGTGATCCGCTGGCACTGCGGGACCGGCTGATCGTCGAGATGTTGTACGCCACCGGGATCCGGGTCAGCGAGCTGTGTGGCCTGGACATCGACGACGTCGACACCCACCATCGCCTGGTGCGCGTGCTGGGCAAGGGCAACAAGCAGCGCAGCGCGCCGTTCGGGCGTCCCGCCGCCGAGGCGCTCGACGCGTGGCTGGCCGACGGGCGTCCCGCCCTGGCCAACGCGGAGTCGGGTCCGGCGCTGCTGCTGGGCGCGCGGGGCCGCCGCCTCGACGTCCGCCAGGCGCGCACGGTGGTGCACCAGACGGTCGCGGCGGTGGACGGCGCGCCGGACCTCGGGCCGCACGGCCTGCGGCACAGCGCGGCCACCCATCTGCTCGAGGGCGGGGCGGACCTGCGGGTGGTCCAGGAGCTGCTCGGGCACTCCAGCCTGTCGACCACCCAGCTCTACACCCACGTCGCGGTGTCCCGGCTGCGCGCGGTGCACGACCAGGCCCACCCCCGGGCCTGAGCCGCCTCACGGCTGCAGCGGTTTGAGCCGGATCGGCGTGGATTCCAGCAGGCCGAGCGGATCGACATAGCGCGCGCCCGAGGCCGGCCCCCACATCGCGCCCCAGTGCAGGCACGCCCCTCCCGCTCGAGAGGCCGGACACCCGGGGTGCCCGGCGAGCAGCTCACCGATCACGGTCGCGGCCGTCACCGGCTGACCGACCCGCACACTCGCCCGGACCGGCTCGTAACTGGTGTGCAACCCGCCCGGGTGGGCCAGCGACACCACGGGCCGTCCGGCCAGCGACCCGGCGAACACCACCGTCGCGGTGCCCGCGGCGTACACCGGCTGGCCCGCCGCCCCGGCCAGGTCCACGCCCCGGTGTCCGGGATGCCAGTCCTGGGCCGGGGCGTCGAATCCCCGGACGACGGCCGGCGGCGGGCGCAGCGGCCACTGCAGGCGATCCGCAGCGGCAACCGCCGGCACCGCGCTGACCAGGCCCGCACACAACAGCAGCGCACTCCACCGCATCCAGGCAGTTCAGCGGGTCCCGAACGGCCGGTCCAGCCGAGTCCCGCCGGGTCTGTGCAGGAGCGGCCCGGTTGGGGAAGCGTGGTAAATGCACCTGCTGAGTCGGTGTAAACTGCTGGTCGCAGCTCGTTCGCGGGCTGACTTCGCGCGTCTGCATCGCGTCTCTGGTTCCACGAGGAGTTCGCAATCGCATGCCGGGCGGTCCCGACCGGGTTTTCCCGGCTGGGTCCGGCATCGCAGCAGCCGCCAGGGCCCGGCCTCACCCGATGCCAGGCGACAACCGACACAAGTAAGGCACAACCATGGCCGTCGTAACCATGAAGCAGCTGCTCGACAGCGGCACCCACTTCGGGCACCAGACCCGTCGCTGGAATCCCAAGATGAAGCGGTTCATCTTCACCGACCGCAACGGCATCTACATCATCGACCTGCAGCAGACGCTGACCTTCATCGACCAGGCGTACGAGTTCGTCAAAGAGACGGTCGCGCATGGTGGCAGCATCCTGTTCGTCGGCACCAAGAAGCAGGCGCAGGAGTCCGTCGCCGCCGAGGCGACCCGCGTCGGCATGCCCTACGTCAACCAGCGCTGGCTGGGCGGCATGCTGACCAACTTCTCCACCGTGCACAAGCGGCTGCAGCGCCTCAAGGAGCTCGAGGCGATGGAGCAGACCGGTGGCTTCGAGGGCCGCACCAAGAAGGAAATCTTGATGCTGACCCGCGAGAAGAACAAGCTCGAGCGCAGCCTCGGCGGTATCCGCGACATGGCCAAGGTGCCGTCGGCCATCTGGGTCGTCGACACCAACAAGGAGCACCTCGCGGTTGCGGAGGCTCGCAAGCTGAACATCCCGATCATCGCGATCCTGGACACCAACTGCGACCCCGACGAGGTCGACTACCCGATCCCGGGCAACGACGACGCGATCCGTTCGGCCGCGTTGCTGACCAAGGTGATCGCCTCCGCCGTCGCCGAGGGCCTGCAGGCCCGCGCCGGGGTCGGCCGTGGCGACGGCAAGCCCGAGGCGGAAGCCGCAGAGCCGCTCGCCGAATGGGAGCAGGAGCTGCTGGCGTCCGCTACCACCACCGCCCCCACCGACGCCGCTGCGGGCACCCCGGAATCAACAACTGACCCCTCTTAGGAAGGCTGAACATTGGCGAACTTCACCGCTGCCGACGTCAAGCGGCTTCGGGAACTCACCGGTGCCGGCATGCTCGACTGCAAGAACGCGCTGGCCGAAAGCGACGGCGACTTCGACAAGGCCGTCGAGGCGCTGCGGATCAAGGGCGCCAAGGACGTCGGCAAGCGTGCCGAGCGTGCGACGGCCGAAGGTCTGGTCGCGGCCCAGGGCGGCGCGCTGATCGAGCTGAACAGCGAGACCGACTTCGTCGCCAAGAACGCGGAGTTCCAGGCGCTGGCCGACCAGATCGTGGCGGCGGCCGTGTCGTCGAAGGCCAAGGACATCGACGAGCTCAAGGCTTCTTCTATTGACCAAGCCTCGGGCACGAAGACCGTCGAGCAGGCCATCGCGGAGCTCTCGGCCAAGATCGGCGAGAAGCTGGAGCTGCGCCGCGTCGCGAACTTCGACGGCACCGTCGAGACCTACCTGCACCGGCGGGCGGCCGATTTGCCGCCCGCGGTCGGCGTGCTGGTCGAATACCAGGGCTCGGACACCGAGGCGGCGCACGCCGTCGCGCTGCAGATCGCCGCGCTCAAGGCCCGCTACCTCTCGCGCGAGGACGTGCCCGAGGACGTGGTGGCCAGCGAGCGCCGCATCGCCGAGGAGACCGCCAAGGCGGAGGGCAAGCCGGAGCAGGCCCTGCCCAAGATCGTCGAGGGCCGGCTGAACGGCTTCTTCAAGGACGCGGTGCTGCTTGAGCAGCCGTCGGTGTCCGACAGCAAGAAGACCGTCAAGGCGCTGCTCGAGGACGCCGGTGTCACCGTCACGCGGTTCGTTCGCTTCGAGGTGGGTCAGGCCTGATCGAGGCCTGACCGCCCCGGCCGCGGACAAGCCGGGAAACCTCCCGGTCGGCAGGGTGCGCGGGTTAGCGTCAGTGCTATGCGACACGTGCACGCGTTCGGCGACGATGCCCTTGGCGATCTGGACGCGGTCGGCCTGGCCGACGCCCTTCGGACCGGCCGGGTGGGCCGGGCCGAGGTCATCGAGGCCGCGATCGCCCGCACCGAGGCCGTCGACCCGCTGCTGAATGGCTTGGCGTACGCGGCTTTTGACCAAGCGCGGGCCGGCGCGGCCGCCCCGGTGGCGGGCTACTTCGGCGGCGTCCCGACGTTCATCAAGGACAACATCGACGTCGCCGGGCAGCCTTCGATGCACGGCACCGATGCGTGGGCGCGCCGCAATGCCGTCGCCGACAGCGTGTTCACTCAGCTCTATCTCGCCACCGGGCTGACCTCGGTGGGCAAGACGCAGCTGTCGGAATTCGGCTTCAGCGCGTCGGCTGAACACCCTCGCCTGGGCCCGGTCCGCAACCCGTGGGACACCGACTACACCGCCGGAGCGTCGTCGTCGGGATCGGGTGCCTTCGTCGCCGCCGGCGTGGTGCCCATGGCGCACGCCAACGACGGCGGCGGCTCGATCCGAATTCCGGCCGCCTGCAACGGGTTGGTCGGGCTCAAACCGTCGCGCGGGCGGTTGCCCCTGGACGCGACGCTGCGCCGGATGCCGGTGGGCGTCGTCGTCAACGGGGTGGTGTCCCGTTCGGTGCGCGACACCGCGGCCTTCTACCGCGAGGCCGAACGCATCTGGCGCAACCCCAAGCTGGCACCGATCGGCGACGTCACCGGGCCCAGCCGGCAGCGCTTGCGGATCGCGGTGCTCACCCGTTCGATACAGCGCGAGTGCAGCCCGCAGGTGCGCGAGCTGACGCTGAAGTCCGCTGGCCTGCTCGAGGAGCTGGGCCACCGGGTCGAACACGTCGACCAGCCCCCGGTCGCGGCCAGTTTCGTCGACGACTTCGTGTTGTATTGGGGTTTCCTGGCGCTGGGCCAGGTGAGCGGCGGGCGACACATGTTCGGTGAGACGTTCGATCGCAGCAAGCTCGACAGCCTGACGCTGGGTCTGCTCCGGCACACCAGCCGCAACCTGCACCGCCTACCGGCGGCGATCATGCGGCTGCGCCGGGCGCGCCGGCGCACCGCGCGATTCGCCCGCACTTACGACGCGGTGCTCACGCCGACCGTCGCCGACGAGACGCCGCGCATCGGGTTCCTGGCGCCGACCGATTACCGGCAGGTGATCAGCCGGCTGATCGACTGGGTGTCGTTCACCCCGCTGCACAACGTCACCGGGGAACCCGCGATCTCGCTGCCGCTGGCCCAGTCCGCCGACGGCATGCCGGTGGGCATGATGCTGTCGGCCGATATGGGTCAGGAAGCGCTGCTGCTCGAATTGGCCTACGAGCTCGAAGAGGCGCGGCCATGGGCGCGCATCCAGGCCGCCGGGTGATCGAGCTTCGCCGCGCTTGCGATCGCCGGTCCTGATGGCGGCGACCCGCTTCGCCCGGCTTCGCCGCGCTTGCGATCGCCGCTAGTGCTAGTCGGAGCCGAGTTTCTCGAGCATCCTTTTGAATTCGCGCTGCTGGGTTTCGGTGAGCTTGCTCAGGATGCGGGCGTCGGCACCGCGGACCGCTCCTTCGGCGCGCTTGAGCAGGGCGCGGCCCTGCCCGGTCAGGTTGGCCGGCAGCGCCCGCCCAGAGGACACCGACGACGGGCGCGCCACCGCCCCGATTTCTTCCAGCTTGCGCAACACGGTGTTCATCGCCTGCGGGGTGACGTTGGTGTGGCGAGACAGCTCGGCGCTCGACATTCCCGGGAACATCGAAAGAATGCGCAGGCAAACGAATTCGGGCAGGGTCAGGCCCAGCGGGCCCAACGCGGCGGCAACCTCGGGTCGCAGCACCGCGCCCACCCGGTAGAGCAGGTAACCCAGCGGAGCATCGTCGGCCTGAATCATGTCAACGATATTGACATATTTATGCCGGACCGACGCGCACATCGGGCAGACCGTGATTGTCCGCGCCGCAACGGGGTAACCGGTTGGCTACCCGAAAGCGCTTGTGGTACCCGAGGAGGTTCGATGCCGAAGACGACAAAGGGCGGCGCGGCCAAGAAGAGCGAATTGCCCAGCACGTTGCAACGTTCCAGCGCCAAGGCCCAGCGCACGTTCGCGAAAACCCATGATGCGGCCGCCGAGGAGTACGGCAGCGAGGAGCGCGCCCACCGGGTGGCCTACTCCGCCGTCAAGCACAGTTTCGAGAAGGTGGGCGATCACTGGGAGCCCAAGGACAAAAAGGGCCCGTCCGACGAGCGGGCCAAGAGCGGTGGCCGGCGTCCGACCGGTCAATCGGCCGAGGGTGTCGACGCCAACGCCAGCAAAAAACACCTGCTCGACCTGGCCCGTCGGCTCGACATCGCCGGCCGGTCCAGCATGAACAAGTCGGAGTTGGTGGACGCGATCAAGAAGCACAACCGCAAGGTCCGGGGTCGCTGAGCGGCAGCGCGGACCGTGCTAGGGCGGGATGCGCCGCGGTGTAACGCTTTTCGCTAGAGGATCGGCCGGCCGCCAGTCACGGCCACCCGGGCCCCGGAGATGTAGCTCGCGTCGTCGGAGGCCAACAACACGTAGATCGCGGCGAGTTCGGCCGGCTGACCCGCGCGCCCCAGGGGCACGTTGTCCCCGAAGGATTCCACGCTGTCCGGCGGCATCGTCGACGGGATCAAGGGCGTCCAGATCGGTCCGGGTGCCACGCTGTTGACGCGAATCCCCTTGTCGCCCAGGAGTTGAGCCAAGCTGGCCGAGAAATTCGCGATCGCCGCCTTCGTCGCCGCGTACGGCGCCAGGGTCGGATTGGGACTATCGGAATTCACCGACGAGCTGCCGATGATCGACGAGCCCGGGCGCATGTGCGGCACAGCGGCCTTGGCGAGGTAGAAGTACGCACCGATGTTGAGCCGGAACGTGTACTCCCACTCCTCGTCGCTGATCTCGTCGAGACTCTTGTGCATCATCTGGAAGGCGGCGTTGTTGACCAGGATGTCCACGCCGCCCAACTCCTGCACCGCGCGGTCCACCACGGCGCGGCAGTGCGCGGCATCGGAGAGGTCGCCGGGCACCAACACGCAGTTGCGACCGGCATTGGTGACGTAACGGGCGACGTCACGCGCGTCGTCGTCCTCGTTGAGGTAGGCGATCAACACGTCAGCGCCCTCGCGCGCAAAGGCGATCGCGACGGCGCGCCCGATGCCGCTATCGCCGCCGGTGATGATCGCCTTTTTGCCCAGCAGTTTTCCCGAGCCCTGGTAACTGTTTTCACCACAGTCGGGAATCGGGTCCATCTGCGCCTGTACGCCAGGAACGGATTGTTGCTGCGCCACGAAGCCCATGCCATTTCCTTTACCGATTCGAAGTTTGTTGTGTGATTGACGTTTCGGGCAGGCCGAGCATCTTGCCGGTTTTAACGGTGCACCGCTTTATCAGTCGCGCTGCGCCGGGCCCGCCGTGGGAACGTCGGGGTCGTCGTCGGCGGGCGGCTCCGGATCGCGCCATTCCTCGCTGCGACTGGATCGATTGCCGCGAATCGTGCCCTCCAGTTCCTCCTTGAGCGCGTCGGCCTCGCGTGAGCCGTGCTTGGAGTTTCCGCGTTGCACCTAACTGCCCCCTTTGCGGCTGTCTCGGCTTGCGCCCCCGACATTTGCCAGACGCGGGCCTCAGCGCACCGGTTACCCCTCAGCACCCGGACTAATCACCGTGCCGAATGTGAATGATGGTGCAGCTGTTATCAACTGAGGCTGAAGGTGCTCCCCGCGAAAGCAACAATTTTGCGTCTCTAACCGGGCAATTTGGCTAATGGGGCGAACGTCGGTGTTTAAAGCGGAAGTCGGTTGGCTATTTGCTGCTTATATCGTCATGCCCTTCCGGGGGGCAATTGTTCGACACGAAAGGAATGGACAATGAAGGTCACCAAGACTGCCGTCGCGACAGCTGCCGCTGCCGGGGGGATAGCGGTGGCGAGCGTCTTCGCAGCGACGCCCGCGGCCGCCGCGCCCAACATTCAGGGGTTCGGCACCAGCGAACAACTGGTGGACGGGCCGCTGATCACCAACTACACGGTCAGCAACCTGCAGCCCAGCAATGTCACGATTCCCGGGTACACGCCGAAAGGCACGCTGTACCAGGCCGACATCAGCGCCAGGTCGGACGGTGGGCTGGTCACCCCGATGGTCAACGACTTCATCGCCCGCGGGCCCAACGGCCAGAACTACCGCGTGATCGACAAGGTGGGGGCGCCCAACGGGCTCAACCCGGCGCCGATCGCGCCGGGCAACGAGTCGACCGGCACGCTGTACTTCGACGTGACCGGCGCGCCGCCGAACGGCGTCGTCTACAACGACGGCAACCAGGACATCCTGATCTGGACGTCCAACGTCGAGGGTGGCGCGGCGCCGGGTGCGCCGAACAGCCCGGCACCGGGTGCGCCGCCGGCGCCTGCACCCGCACCCGCGGCACACGCCTGATCTGAGTAAATCTCCCCGCGCCACACCGCCGTGGCGCGGGGAGATTTGCATTGAGGGGAATCGTGCGCGCTCGAATCGGGTATGCGACTACTCATGAGTAACCCGGATCACAGGCCGGCGCCGGTGCGTGCCCAGGCGAAGCGGAACGCCGAGCAAGCCCGCGAGGCCATGGAAGAACGACGCAGCAAGCAAACCGGCGGGGTGAGCGGTTGGGTGGCCGAACGCGCGGGGAGATGGGATCTGTCCGGTCAGGACGAGACCGCCCTGCAGCGCCAGAAGTATCTGTGGAATGTGCTGGTGGACTACTGGTTTCGCATGGAGATCGACGGCTGGGAGAACATCCCCGAGTCGCCACCGGCGCTGTTGGTGGGGATTCATTCCGGGGCGCCGTTCGTGTGGGACGCGTGGACCGTCGGTCTGCAATGGTGGCGGCGGTTCGGACAGGAGCGCACCCTGCACGGGACCGCCCACGATGCGTTGATGGCGATTCCGTTGTTCGGGCGCTACTTCCGGTCCATGGGCGTTTTGCCGGCCGCCCCCGACGCGATCGCGACCGCCCTGGCAGAGGGGCGTGACGTGGCGTTGTGGCCCGGCGGGGAAGTGGATTCGCTGCGCCCGTGGACCGAGCGCGATCAGGCCAACCTGGCGGGGCGGACCGGCTTCGTCAAGATGGCGATCCGGGCCGGGGTGCCGATCGTGCCCATCGCCACCGTGGGCGGCGCCGACGCGATGCCGGTGCTGATCCGCGGGGACCGGCTGTCGAAAGCTCTGCGCCTGGATAAGATCCTGCGGCTCAAGGTGTTCCCGTTGGCCGTCTCGTTGCCGTGGGGTATCGCGCCGGCGGCGCTGCCGCAGCTGCCCCTGCCGGCCAAGATCCGCACCCGCTTCATGCCCGCGGTCGAACTCGACAACGATCCCGCGAAGGCTGACGACGACCAATACGTCGAACGCAAATACCATGAGGTGCAACACGCCATCCAGGACGGGATGAATGCGCTGGCGCGCAAGCGCGCGTTCCCCTTATTCGGCTGACCAGGCACGGAAGCGCTGCAGCGCAGCTAATTACGGCCGTTAGGGTCAGCCTGCCCGCGTTCCGTTGAGGTGGAGACCGGCGTCGGCGACGATCCATTCGGGTTGCGGCGGCGTCGCCGCCCGGTAGCCGACACCTCGCACGGTGTCGACCAGGAATTGGTGCCGGGCGCCGAGCTTGGTGCGCAACCGCCGGATGTGCACGTCGACGGTGCGCACCTTGCCGGTGCTGTCATAACCCCACACTTCCTGCATCAGTCGGGTCCGGGTGAACGCCTGACCGGCATGCTGCACAAGGAAATTCAGCAGTTTGAACTCGGTGAGGGTCAGACACAGATCCTGGCCGTCCAGCGACGCGGTGAAACTGGCCGGATGCAGGACCAGGTCGCCGAACTTCAGCGTGCCGTCGATCACGCTGCGCCGCCGCCCGATCGCCAGCCGGAGCCGCGCCTGCAACTCCTCGGCACAGGTGCCGGGCAGCATCACGTCGTCGAAATTGCAATCGACGTCGACCGCCGCACAGTCCGCCGGCGCCACCAGGGCGACCACCGCGGTGGCGGGGCTGTCGGTCGTGAGGCGATGGCTGACCGCCTGGGCCAGCGCCACGTTGCTACGCGCGTCGATAATCGCGACGTCCGCGGTGGCGAGATGCCCGTCGGTCTCGGCCGTCAGGGCGATGCGGCGAATCGGTTGGGCGAACGCGGCCAAGTCCGGCAGGGCCGATTCGAAATCGTCCTCGTCGGTGAGCACCACCACGTCCAACAGCATCTCCAAACCTCGTCACGTCCCGGCTTCCCCCCCGGTCCGTAGGCACCTCTGTGGAGATGTCTTACAGCGCTACGCCTGGATACCCGTCCCGCCGAAAACTATGCAAAGCTATGCAACCTCAGGCCTTTCACCGGCCGAACCTGCCGGAAAGAAAGACGATGGGCCCGACCCGTTTTCACGGATCGGGCCCATCGTTCACAGCCCTGTTACTGGTTGTCCTTCTGGCGCTCCTCGGCCGCCTTGGCGCCACCGCGCGCGGCTTCCGCCTCGGCTTCCTTCTTCGCTGCGTCGCGCTGCGCGTCGGCCTTGTCCTGCTGCGCCTGGCCCTCGCGGGTCAGGTCATCACGACCCGCCACCGCGCCGACGGCCTCCTTGGCCTTTCCTTTGGCGTCCTCGACGACGCCCTTGACAGCTTCGGCAGGTCCCGACTTGTTTTCTTCAGCCATGGAAAGTGTTCCTCCTCGTTGGCGTACTCTGAGCGATCCACGCTCAACGGCGATCGCGAGCGATCAACCCGGTCATACGGCGAGGCTGGTCCTCGTTGCTTGAGACCGCGTAATTCTGCCGCGTTGTTGCGGGTTCCCATGCCATGCATCGCTCAAACGCGGGGCAACGGCGGCATCGGCGTGGACGAATTCCGGTACCTGGAGACTCGAAAATTGGTCCGGCACGCCAACTATGCGCATAATGCACCCCGCCGACGTCGCATTGTGCTGCGATGAGGCAGGATGTGAAATGCCGTTCCGGATGGAGATCGCCCGGGATGGCACTCTCATGCGAGGAGTCTGATGACGGAGTCCAGGGACCCCCAAGTCGCCGGCGCGGCGGCTGGAAGGCCGGAGCCGACAACCGCCAGCAACGGCATACCGAAATCCGCACCGGACAACGGCCTGGTTGGCGGCCAGTCCCCGAGCCGGGCCAGGTACTCGCGAGTGCTGCTCAAGCTCGGCGGTGAGATGTTCGGCGGCGGGCAGGTCGGCCTGGACCCGGACGTGGTGGCGCGGGTGGCCCGGCAGATCGCCGAGGTGGTCCGCGGCGGTGTGCAGGTGGCCGTCGTCATCGGCGGTGGCAACTTCTTTCGGGGCGCGCAGCTTCAGCAGCGCGGCATGGAACGCACCCGGTCGGACTACATGGGCATGTTGGGCACCGTCATGAACAGCCTTGCGCTGCAAGACTTTCTGGAGAAGGAAGGCATCGTCACCCGCGTCCAGACCGCGATCACCATGGGCCAGGTGGCCGAGCCCTACCTGCCGCTGCGCGCCGTGCGTCACCTGGAAAAGGGGCGGGTGGTGATCTTCGGGGCCGGCATGGGACTGCCGTACTTCTCCACCGACACGACGGCCGCGCAGCGCGCCCTGGAGATCGGCGCCGAGGTGGTCCTGATGGCCAAGGCCGTCGACGGCGTGTTCTCCGCGGATCCGCGGCAGCATCCCGACGCCGAATTGATCGCCGCGATCAGCCACCGCGAGGTCATCGACCGGGGGTTACGAGTGGCCGATGCCACCGCGTTCAGCCTGTGCATGGACAATGGCATGCCGATCCTGGTGTTCAACCTGCTGACCAATGGCAATATCGCCCGGGCGGTCGCTGGTGAGAAGATCGGGACTCTGGTCACCACCTGAACCGAAGACGCGATGATCTGCGCTTGCGAGGATCCGCAACGCAGCTGAGGAGGAGCGGCGCACATGATTGACGAGGCTCTCTTCGACGCGGAAGAGAAAATGGAGAAAGCCGTAGCGGTCGCCCGCGACGACCTGTCGACCATCCGAACCGGGCGGGCCAACCCCGGCATGTTCTCGCGGATCGTGATCGACTACTACGGCTCGGCCACGCCCATCACCCAACTGGCCAGCATCAACGTGCCCGAGGCGCGCCTGGTCGTCATCAAGCCCTACGAGGCCAGCCAGGTCGGCGCGATCGAGACGGCGATCCGCAACTCCGACCTGGGCGTCAACCCCACCAACGACGGCACCCTGATCCGGGTGGCGGTCCCGCAGCTCACCGAGGAACGCCGCCGCGAGCTGGTCAAACAGGCCAAGGGCAAGGGCGAGGACGCCAAGGTCTCGGTGCGCAACATCCGCCGCAAGGCGATGGAGGAGCTGCACCGCATTCGCAAGGACGGCGAGGCCGGCGAGGACGAGGTCGGCCGGGCCGAAAAGGACCTGGACAAGACCACCCACCAGTACATCACTCAGATCGAAGAGCTGGTCAAGCACAAAGAAGGCGAACTGCTGGAGGTCTAGCGACCGCTCAGCAGCTAAGTTCATCCAGGCCAGTGGCAACCCCAGAACCCGGCGCAGGCAACCCGCCCGACAATCGGGCGCGCGCCGCCAAGAAGACGAGCGCGCAACCGGACAAGAAGACGTCCCGGGCCGGACGCGACCTGCGCGCCGCCATCGCGGTGGGAGCCGGGATCGGCGGCGTGCTCATCGTCACGCTGGTGTTCGCGCCGCGGTTCTGGGTCCCCATCGTCGCGCTCGCCATCATGGTGGCCACCCACGAAGTGGTGCGGCGACTGCGCGAAGCCGGCTACGTCATCCCGGTCATCCCGCTGCTGGCCGGCGGCCAGCTCACCGTCTGGCTGACCTGGCCGTTCCACGCCGCGGGCGCCCTGGCCGGCTTCGGCGTCACCGTGGTGGTCTGCAACTTTTGGCGGCTGTTCATGCAGGACAACAGCAAACGGCCCGAGCCGTTCGACGGGTCGCCGTCGGCCAACTACCTCAGGGACGCCTCGGCGACGGTGTTCCTGGCCGCCTGGGTGCCGCTGTTCGCCTCCTTCGGCGTGCTGCTGGTCTACCCGCACGACGGCGCAGGACGGGTGTTCTGCCTGATGATCACCGTCGTCGCCTCCGACACCGGCGGGTATGCTGTGGGGGCGCTACTCGGCAAGCACCCGATGGTTCCGGCGATCAGCCCCAAGAAGTCGTGGGAGGGGTTCGCCGGATCGTTGGTGTTCGGCATCACCGCGGCGACGCTGACCGCGACTTTGCTGGCCCACAAACCATGGTGGATCGGCGCGTTGCTGGGCGTCATCCTGGTGCTGACCTGCACGTTGGGGGATCTGGTGGAGTCTCAGGTCAAGCGCGACCTCGGCATCAAGGACATGGGACGGCTGCTGCCCGGCCACGGCGGACTGATGGATCGGCTCGACGGCGTCCTGCCCTCGGCGGTCGCCGCCTGGACGGTGCTGACCCTCGTTCCCTAGGCCGGTCCGGTCGAGAGGCGATACTGGACAGGTCATGGTTGCACAACTGGTTTTCTCCGAGCCGCGTCCCGGCAGGCCGCCGCGGCACCTGGCCGACCTCGACGAGGACGGTCGCACGGCCGCCGTCACCGAGCTGGGCCTGCCGGCGTTTCGCGCCAAGCAGCTGGCGCATCAGTACTACGCGCGGCTGATCGCCGACCCGCGGCAGATGACCGACCTTCCGGCGGGCCTGCGCGACGCCCTCGCCGAGACGATGTTCCCGATCCTGCTCACCGCGGCCGCCGAGGTGACCTGCGACGCAGGCCAGACGCGAAAGACGTTGTGGCGGGCCCTCGATGGGGTCACCGTCGAGTCGGTGCTGATGCGTTACCCGCAACGCAACACGGTGTGCATTTCGTCGCAGGCCGGTTGCGGCATGGCGTGTCCGTTCTGCGCGACCGGTCAGGGCGGGCTGACTCGCAACCTGTCGACGGCGGAGATCCTCGAGCAGGTCCGCGCCGGCGCCGCGGCCCTGCGCGACGACTTCGGGGACCGGCTGTCGAACGTGGTGTTCATGGGCATGGGGGAGCCGCTGGCCAATTACGCCCGCGTGGTGGCCGCGGTGCGGCGCATCACCGCCGCGCCGCCCCACGGTTTCGGCATCTCGGCCCGTTCGGTGACCGTGTCGACGGTGGGGCTGGCGCCCGCCATCCGCAAGCTCGCCGACGAACGGCTCGGGGTGACGTTGGCGCTGTCGTTGCACGCGCCCGACGACGAACTGCGCGACACCCTGGTGCCGGTGAACAACCGGTGGAAGATCACCGAAGCCCTCGACGCCGCGCGGCATTACGCCGACGTCACGGGCAGGCGGGTGTCGGTGGAGTACGCGTTGATCCGCGACGTCAACGATCAGCCTTGGCGCGCAGACCTTTTGGGGCAGCGGCTGCATCGCGCGCTCGGCCCGCTGGTGCACGTGAACCTGATTCCACTCAACCCCACCCCGGGTAGTGAGTGGGACGCCAGCCCCAAGCCGGTCGAGCGGGAGTTCGTCCGGCGCGTCCGCGCCAAAGGCGTTTCCTGCACGGTGCGCGACACGCGCGGCCGCGAGATCAGCGCCGCGTGCGGACAGTTGGCCGCCGAAGGCGGGTAGCTGGAGCGCAGGCGATCAGGCACCAGCGTGCGGACAGCTGGCCGCCGAAGGCGGGTAGCTGGAGCGCAGGCGATCAGGCACCAGCGTGCGGACAGTTGGCCGCCGAAGGCGGGTAGCTGAGCGCAGGCGATCAGGCACCAGCGTGCGGACAGCTGGCCGCCGAAGGCGGGTAGCGCGCGGTCGCCGGGTGAACCCGTAGGGCGACGCGCACGTCTTAAAGGCATAACTTCAGCAACCCGGGGGTGTGCCGTGATCCGCTTGTTCTCTCCGCTCAAGTTGTTTGTCGCGGCCCTCATCGCCGCGGCACTGATAGTGGTGCTCGGTGGCGCGCCGCGCGCGGCCGCCGCCGATGACCGGCTGCAATTCAGCGGCACGACCCTGGCTGGTGCGCCGTTCAACGGCGCCAGCTTGCAGGGCAGACCCGCGGTGTTGTGGTTCTGGGCGCCGTTTTGCCCGTTCTGCAACGCCGAGGCCCCAGGCGTCAGCCAGGTGGCGGCCGCCAATCCCGGCGTCACCTTCGTCGGCGTTGCCGGTCACTCGGATGTCGGCGCGGAACAGAACTTCGTCTCCAAGTACGGCCTGAGATTCACCAACCTCAACGACGCCGACGGCTCGATCTGGGCCCGCTACAACGTCCCCTGGCAGCCCGCCTACGTGTTCTACCGCGCCGACGGCAGCTCGACGTTCGTCAACAACCCGACCTCGGCGATGTCCCAGCAGGAGCTTTCCGACCGGGTCTCGGCCCTGAGGTCCTGACTCGGTGGACCAGGGTCTGGTCGGCCTGGCCTTCGCCGCCGGATCGGTGGCCGCGCTGAACCCGTGCGGTTTTGCCATGCTGCCCGGCTACCTGCTGCTGGTGGTGCGCGGCCAGGGTTCGGCGGCGGTCTCGGGTGCGGCGGCGGCCGGGCGTGCGCTGGCGGCCACCGCGGGGATGGCGCTGGGCTTCCTGACGGTGTTCGGCGCGTTCGGCGCCCTGACCGTCTCGGCGGCGAGCACCGTGCAGCGGTTCCTGCCATACGCCACCGTGGGCGTGGGTGTGGTGCTGATCGGGCTCGGGGCGTGGCTGCTGGCGGGCCGGGGACTGTCGGCCCTGACCCCACGACCGCTGGGCCCGCGGTGGGCGCCCACCGCGCGGCTGGGCTCCATGTACGGCTACGGCATCAGCTACGCGATCGCCTCGTTGTCGTGCACCGTCGGGCCGTTCCTGGCCGTCACGGCGGCCGGCTTACGCGGGGGATCGGCCGTCACCGGGGTGGCGATCTATCTCGCCTACAGCGCGGGGCTGACCCTGGTGGTCGGGGTGCTGGCGGTCGCCGCGGCCACGGCGAGCACGGCGCTGGTGGACCGGTTGCGCCGGCTCCTGCCGTTCGTCAACCGGATCGGTGGCGCGTTGCTGGTGCTGGTCGGGCTGTACGTGGCCTATTACGGCGGTTACGAGGTGCGACTGTTCGGCGCCGGCGGCGACCCGCGGGACGCGGTGATCACCGCGGCCGGGCGGCTACAGGGCGCGATGGCCGGCTGGGTGCATCAGCACGGGATGTGGCCGTGGCTGGTGGCCGTGTTCGCATTGACGGCCGTGGTGATCGGGGGCGCCTGGCATCGCCGGGTGCGCCGCTAGGGCAAACACGCTGCCGGCTACCTGATCCAGCCGCGGCGGCGGCCCCACAGGTCGCGGATCAGCGCCACGAGGATCAGCGCGGCAAACCCGATCAGGAACCAGTTCTCGATGTGGCCGACATGGTTGCCGCGCAGCATCGCCAGCAGGAATCCGAAGCCGATCAGGCCGGCGATGTGCCAGGTCCGGTGATTGATCCTGCTCCAACCCCACGCTGCCGACGGCACCTCGACGTCGTCGACGCCGGTGAAGCGCTCCACCTCGGTACTGGCCACGGCGAATCCCCTTCGGATCGGATTGGCTTGTCGAACCCAAATTCTGGCATACCCCCGCCTGGCTCGACGGCCGCGGTCCGGCGGATGGCCCCGGTCGGTGCCGGGCGGCACAATGAATGAGTGACCAACCCGACGACCGACGGGCAAACGCGGGACCGGCTGCGCGTCCTGGTGCTCGGCAGCACCGGCTCCATCGGCACCCAGGCGCTGGACGTCATCGCCGCCAACCCGGACCGCTTCGAGGTGGTCGGCCTGGCCGCGGGCGGTGCCAACCTGGACACCCTGTTGCGGCAGCGCGCCGAGACCGGCGTGACCAACGTCGCGGTCGCCGACGAGCGCGCGGCGCAGCGGGTCGGTGACATCCCGTTCTGCGGGTCCGACGCGGCCACCCGGCTGGTGCAGGAGACCGAGGCCGACGTCGTGCTCAACGCGCTGGTGGGCGCGCTGGGCCTGCGGCCGACGCTGGCCGCGCTGGAGTCGGGCGCCCGGCTGGCGCTGGCCAACAAGGAATCGCTGATCGCCGGCGGTCCGCTGGTGCTCCGGGCCGCCAAGCCGGGGCAGATCGTGCCCGTCGATTCCGAACACTCCGCGCTGGCCCAGTGCCTGCGCGGCGGGGCCCCCGACGAGGTCGCCAAGCTGGTGCTGACCGCCTCCGGCGGCCCGTTCCGCGGCTGGACCGCCACCCAGCTGGAGGACGTCACCCCGGAGCAGGCGGGCGCCCACCCGACGTGGTCGATGGGCCCGATGAACACACTGAACTCGGCCTCGCTGGTCAACAAGGGGCTCGAACTCATCGAGACCCACCTGCTGTTCGGCATTCCCTATGACCGCATCGAGGTCGTGGTGCACCCCCAGTCGATTGTTCATTCGATGGTCACCTTCATCGACGGTTCTACCCTGGCCCAGGCCAGCCCGCCGGACATGAAGCTGCCGATCTCGCTCGCCCTCGGCTGGCCGCAGCGGGTTGCGGGCGCGGCCGCCAGCTGCGACTTCAGCACGGCCTCTAGCTGGGACTTCGAGCCGCTGGACGACGACGTTTTCCCCGCCGTCGAGTTGGCCAGGCACGCCGGGCAGATCGGCGGCTGCATGACCGCCGTCTACAACGCGGCCAACGAGGAGGCGGCGGCGGCCTTCCTCGCGGGACGGGTCGGGTTCCCCGCGATCGTCAAAACCATCGCCGACGTGCTGCACGCCGCCGACCAATGGGCCGTGTCACCCGCTACCGTGGATGAGGTACTCGACGCGCAGCGCTGGGCACGCGAGCGGGCGCGGCGTTCCGTCGCACACGCCCGGCCCGCCGAGGTGTCGGCAAAAGCCTCCGGAATGGTGTGAGAAAGGTCCTGGGAGACCAGATGATGTTCGTAATCGGCATTGTGCTGTTCGCACTGGCCATCCTGATCTCGGTGGCCCTGCACGAGTGCGGGCACATGTGGGTCGCGCGCGCGACCGGCATGAAGGTGCGCCGCTACTTCGTCGGTTTCGGGCCCACGCTGTGGTCGACCCGGCGCGGCGAAACCGAATACGGCCTCAAAGCCGTGCCGCTGGGCGGCTTCTGCGACATAGCCGGCATGACGTCGGTGGAGGAGTTGGCGCCCGACGAGACCGACCGCGCCATGTTCAAGCAGAAGGTTTGGAAGCGGGTCGCGGTGCTGTTCGCCGGTCCCGCCGCGAACTTCATCATCTGCCTGGTGCTGCTTTACGGCATCGCGCTCATCTGGGGGCTGCCGAACCTGCACCCGCCCACCCAGGCCGTGGTCGGCGAAACCGCTTGTGTGGCACCGGAAGTGGCGCCGGGAAAGATCGCGGACTGCACCGGCCCCGGGCCGGCGGCGCTGGCCGGAATCCGGCCGGGCGACGTCATCGTCAAGGTGGGCGACACCCCGGTGTCGACCTTCGAGGACATGGCCGCCGCCATCCGCAAGGTGCACGGCAATGTCCCGATCGTCGCCGAGCGCAACGGCACCAAAATCACCACCTACGTCGACGTCACCACCACCCAGCGCTACCTGGGCAACGGGCAGGGCGCTCGGCAACAACCCTCGACGGTCGGCGCCATCGGCGTCGGCGCCGTCAAGGTGGCGCCCACCCGCTACGGGGTGTTCACCGCGATCCCGGCCACCGTCGCCTTCGCCGGTGACCTCACCGGCGAGGTCGGCAAGGCGCTGGTTGCGATCCCGACGAAGGTCGGTGCGCTGGTGCACGCCATCGGCGGCGGGCAGCGCGATCCGCAGACCCCGATGAGCGTCGTCGGCGCCAGCATCATCGGCGGCGACACCGTCGACCACGGGTTGTGGGTGGCGTTCTGGTTCTTCCTGGCCCAGCTGAACCTCATCCTGGGTGCGATCAACCTGGTGCCGCTGCTGCCCTTCGACGGCGGCCACATCGCCATCGCGGTGTTCGAGAAGATCCGTAACCTGGTGCGGTCGGCGCGGGGCATGGTCGCGGCCGCCCCGGTGAACTACCTCAAGCTGATGCCCGCGACATACGTCGTGCTGGTGTTCGTGGTCGGCTACATGCTGCTGACCGTCACCGCCGATCTGGTGAATCCGATCCGGCTGTTCCAGTAGAGAGAAGGCAGCGCACATGACTATCGGCCTGGGCATGCCGCAGACCCCGGCGCCCACGCTTGCGCCCCGGCGCCCCACGCGCCAACTGATGGTCCGCGACGTAGGGGTCGGCAGCGATTATCCGATCTCGGTGCAGTCGATGTGCACCACCAAGACGCATGACGTCAACACGACGCTGCAGCAGATCGCCGAGTTGACCGCCGCCGGCTGCGACATCGTCCGGGTGGCCTGCCCGCGCCAGGAGGACGCCGACGCGCTGGCCGAAATCGCCCGGCACAGCCAGATCCCGGTGATCGCCGACATCCACTTCCAGCCCAAGTACATCTTCGCCGCCATCGACGCCGGGTGCGCCGCCGTGCGGGTGAACCCCGGCAACATCAAGGAATTCGACGGCCGCGTGGGCGAAGTCGCCAAGGCCGCCGGTGCGGCCGGCATCCCGATCCGCATCGGCGTCAACGCGGGCTCGCTGGACAAGCGGTTCATGCAGAAGTACGGCAAGGCCACCCCGGAGGCGCTGGTCGAGTCCGCGCTGTGGGAGGCCTCGCTGTTCGAGGAGCACGGCTTCGGCGACATCAAGATCAGCGTCAAGCACAACGATCCCGTCGTGATGGTCGCCGCCTACGAGCAGCTGGCCGAGCAATGCGACTACCCGCTGCATCTGGGCGTCACCGAGGCCGGCCCCGCCTTCCAGGGCACCATCAAGTCGGCGGTCGCCTTCGGTGCGCTGCTGTCGCGGGGGATCGGTGACACCATCCGGGTGTCGCTGTCGGCGCCGCCGGTCGAGGAAGTCAAGGTCGGCATCCAGATCCTCGAGTCGCTGAACCTGCGCCCGCGCGGGCTCGAGATCGTGTCGTGCCCGTCCTGCGGCCGCGCCCAGGTCGACGTCTACACCCTGGCCAACGAGGTCAGCGCCGGCCTGGACGGGCTGGACGTGCCGCTGCGCGTGGCCGTGATGGGCTGCGTCGTCAACGGCCCGGGGGAGGCCCGCGAGGCGGACCTCGGCGTCGCATCGGGAAATGGCAAAGGCCAGATCTTCGTTCGCGGCGAGGTAATCAAGACCGTGCCCGAAGCCCAAATCGTCGAGACGCTGATCGAAGAGGCGATGCGCATCGCCGCTGAAATGGGCCACGAGATGAACAGCGGCGACGGGCCCGAAGCAACATCCAGCGGTTCACCTGTTGTCACCGTAAGCTGATGAAGGCCAGCGACGTTCTGGTCTGAGAATTCGCACCATAGAGAGTTCGCCCTATGTCGGCTCCGCCCCTGTTCCGCCTTGTCGGTGAGCGACGGGTGTCGGTGGTGCGCGACGCGGCCGCCGTCTGGCGGGTGCTCGACGACGATCCCGTCGCCTCCTGCATGGTCGCGGCGCGGGTGGCCGACCACGGCATCGATCCCAACTCGATCGGCGGCGAACTGTGGACGCTGCGCGGCGCCGACGAATCGCTGTGCTTTGCCGGCGCCAACCTGATTCCGCTGCGCGGCGCGCCGGCCGACCTGAGCGCGTTCGCGGACGAGGCCATGCGCGGGACGCGGCGCTGCTCGTCGCTGGTCGGCAGGGCCGACCTGGTGATGCCGATGTGGGAGCGGCTCGAGGCGGCCTGGGGTCCGGCTCGCGACGTGCGCGACCGCCAGCCGCTGCTGGCGTTGTCGAACCACCCCAGCTGCGACCTCGACCCCGGGGTGCGGCAGGTCCGGCCCGAAGAGCTGGACGCCTATCTGGTGGCCGCCGTCGACATGTTCATCGGCGAAGTGGGCGTCGACCCGCGCATCGGCGACGGCGGCCGCGGTTACCGGCGCCGGGTGGCCAGCCTGATCACGGCGGGGCGGGCCTGGGCGCGGTTTGAGCACGGCCAGGTCGTCTTCAAGGCCGAGGTGGGCTCGCAGTCCCCGGGCGTCGGCCAGATCCAGGGGGTGTGGGTGCACCCGGAGTGGCGCGGGCTGGGCTTGGGCACCGCCGGCACCGCGACGGTGGCCGCGGTGATCGTCGGCACCGGGCGCACCGCCAGCCTTTACGTCAACGACTTCAACACGGTGGCCCGCGCCGCCTACGCACGGGTGGGCTTCACCGAGATCGGCACCTTCGCGACGGTGCTGCTCGACTAGCCGGTCACGTTCGCCGCGAGCGCCCGGCCAGCCGGGCGCCGGGTGACCAACGCCCGCGTGGCGGGCCCTCGGCGCACAGATGGTCCGCAAATCCACGCATCACGGTTCGGTCTCGGTGTGTCGGCGCCCCTGTTCAGGCCACAGTTCTTAACATCAGCACCGATGGTAACGAGAACAACAATTGCCACATCTGCCTCAGGCGTGCTGCTGGTCGCGGCCGTCGCCCTGTCCGGCTGCACGCCGCGGCCCGACGGCCCGGGCCCGGCCGCGGAGAAGTTCTTCCGCGCCCTGGCCGTCGGCGACACCGCGACCGCGGCGCAACTCAGCGACAGCCCGAACGAGGCCCGTGAAGCCCTCAACGCCGCCTGGTCCGGCCTGCAGGCAACCCACCTCGATGCCCAGCTGCTCAACGCCAAGTACGCCGAGGACAGCGGCACGGTCGGCTACCGCTTCACCTGGCACCTGCCCAAGAACCGCACGTGGACCTATGACGGCCAGCTGAGGATGGCCCGCGACGAGGGGCACTGGGCCGTGCGGTGGACCACCACCGCGTTGCACGCCAAGTTGGGCGAGCACCAGACGTTCGCGCTGCGCGCCGACCGGCCGCATCGCGCTTCGGTGAACGAGCTCGGCGGCAGCGATGTGCTGGTGCCGGGCTACCTGTACCACTACACGCTGGACGCCACCCAGGCCGGACCCGCGCTGTCCGGCACGGCGCACGCCATCGTCGACGTGCTGCATCCCTTCAACGGCGCCCTCAACGATCCGCAGCTGCTGGCCGAGCAGGCCAGCTCGACGCCGCATCCGGTGGATCTGGGGGTGACGCTGCACCCCGACGACAACGACAAGGTGTCCCCGCTGATCGGGCACCTGCCCGGTGTCGTGGTCACCCCCCAGCCCGAAATGCTGCCCACCGACCCGCATTTCGCGCCCGCGGTCATCTCCGCCGTGAAGAAGGCGGTGGTCGACCAGCTCGACGGTGAGGCGGGCTGGCGGGTGGTCAGCGTCAACCAGAACGGCGTCGAGGTCGAGGTGCTGCACGAGGTCCAGGGGTCTCCGGCGCCGTCGGTGTCGATCACCCTGGACCGCACGGTGCAAAACGCCGCCCAGCGCGCGGTCGACAACAAGGGCGGCAAGGCGATGATCGTGGTCATCAAGCCGTCGACCGGAGAGATCCTCGCGATCGCGCAGAACGGCGGGGCCGACGCGGACGGTTTGCCGGCCACCAACGGGCTGTTCCCGCCGGGGTCGACGTTCAAGATGATCACCGCCGGCGCCGCCGTCGACCGCGGCATGGCCACGCCCAACTCGATGCTGGGCTGCCCGGGCCACCTCGACATCGGCCACCGCACGGTGCCCAACTACGGCGGCTTCGATCTGGGCGTGGTGTCGCTGTCGCGCGCGTTCGCCAGCTCGTGCAACACCACGTTCGCGGAGCTCAGCAGCCGGATGCCGCCGCGCGGCCTGACCCAGACGGCCGCCCAATACGGCATCGGCCTCGACTACACGGTGGACGGCGTCACCACCGTGACGGGGTCGGTGCCGCCGACGGTCGACCTGGCCGAACGCACCGAGGACGGCTTCGGCCAGGGCAAGGTGCTGGCCAGCCCGTTCGGCATGGCCCTGGTGGCGGCGACGGTCGCCGCCGGCAAGACGCCGGTGCCGCAACTGATCGTGGGCCGCCAGACGGCGGTCCAGGGGGACACCACGCCGATCAGCCCGAAGATGATCGACGCGCTGCGGCCGATGATGCGGCTGGTGGTGACCAACGGAACCGCCAAGGAGATCGCCGGCTGCGGCGAGATCTACGGAAAGACCGGTGAGGCCGAGTTCCCGGGCGGATCGCATTCCTGGTTCGCCGGCTACCGCGGCGACCTGGCCTTCGCCTCGTTGATCGTCGGGGGCGGCAGCTCGGAGTGGGCGGTTCGGATGACCAAGTTCATGTTCGAGGCGCTGCCGCCGAACTTCCTGGCCTGATCTGATGGGGGCGACCCGCCGCGCCCGGCTTCGCCGCGCTTGCGATCGCCCCTGATCTGATGGGGGCGACCCGCCGCGCCCGGCTTCGCCGCGCTTGCGATCGCCCCTGATCTGACGGGGGCGACCCCGGCCCGCTTCAGCGGTAAATTGCGAACATGACCGATACCGGCGGCGACATGGTGGCCCTGCGGGTCTCCGACGCCGACCGCAACGGCACGATGCGCCGGCTGCACAACGCCGTCGCACTCGGGCTGATCGACATCGACGAGTTCGAGCAGCGCTCGTCGCAGGTGTCCTACGCGCGCACGCGCGGCGAGCTGGACCATCTGGTCGGCGACCTGCCGGGGCCGGGCGCCATCGTCACCTCCGCGGCCGACCGGGTCGAGCTGCGGGGCTGGGCGGGTTCGCTGAAGCGCCACGGCGAATGGCAGGTGCCCACCCGCCTGGCGCTGGTCCGCCGGCTGGGCTCGGTGGAACTCGACCTCACCAAGGCCCGCTTCGCGGGGCCGGTGGTGGTCATCGAACTCGACATGAGATTCGGCTCCGTGGAGATTCGATTGCCCGACGGCGCCAGCGCGTCCATCGACGACGTCGAGGTCTACGTGGGCAGCGCCAGCGACCGTCGCAAAGACCCGCCTGGTGAGGGCAGGCCGCACGTGGTGTTGACCGGGCGGGTGGTGTGCGGCTCGGTGATCATCCGCGGGCCGCGGCGCTCGCTGCTGCGCCGTCAGCGGCTCTGAGCGTCCATCCGCCCTGCCATTAAGCTGGTCGCATGCCTGCTCGCACCGCGCTTTCCCCTGGAGAGTTGTCCCCGACTCTGCCGGTGCCCGGCAGTATCGCGCGCCCGGAATACGTCGGCAAGCCCACCGCCCAGGAGGGCAGCGAACCGTGGGTGCAGACCCCCGAGGTGATCGAGAAGATGCGCGTCGCCGGCCGGATCGCGGCCGGCGCGCTGGTGGAGGCGGGCAAGGCCGTCGCACCGGGCGTGACCACCGACGAACTGGACCGCATCGCCCACGAGTACATGGTCGACCACGGTGCCTACCCCTCCACGCTGGGTTACAAGGGCTACCCGAAGTCGTGCTGCACGTCGCTCAACGAGGTCATCTGCCACGGAATACCGGACTCGACGGTGATCGAGGACGGCGACATCGTCAACATCGACGTCACGGCCTACATCGACGGCGTGCACGGCGACACCAACGCGACCTTCCTGGCCGGCGACGTGTCCGAGGAGCACCGGTTGCTGGTGGAACGAACCCGGGAGGCGACGATGCGCGCGATCAACGCCGTCAAGCCCGGGCGGGCGCTGTCGGTCGTCGGCCGCGTCATCGAGTCGTACGCAAACCGGTTCGGCTACAACGTCGTTCGTGACTTCACCGGTCACGGCATCGGTACCACGTTCCACAACGGCCTGGTGGTCCTGCACTACGAGCAGCCGTCGGTGTCGACCATCATGCAACCGGGGATGACGTTCACCATCGAACCGATGATCAACCTCGGCGGCCTGGACTACGAGATCTGGGACGACGGCTGGACGGTGGTCACCCGCGATCGCAAGTGGACCGCGCAGTTCGAGCACACCCTGCTGGTCACCGACACCGGCGTCGAAATCCTCACCTTGCCATGACTTTCGCCGGATGACCGGAGCCCTGCTGGTCGCGGGCACCAGCTCCGACGCCGGGAAATCGGTGGTGGTGGCGGGCCTGTGCCGGTTGCTGGCCCGCCGCGGGGTCCGCGTCGCCCCCTTCAAGGCGCAGAACATGTCCAACAACTCCGTGGTGACCGTCGAAGGCGGTGAGATCGGCCGCGCCCAGGCGATCCAGGCGCGCGCGGCGGGACTGGAACCGAGCGTGCGCTTCAATCCGATCCTGCTCAAGCCGGGCAGTGACCGCACCTCGCAACTGGTGATCAAGGGTCGGGTCGCCGACACGGTCAGCGCGAAAAGCTATGTGCGGCACCGTGAACGGCTGTCAGTCATCGTCGGCGACGAATTGGCAAGCCTGCGTGCCGAATTCGACGCGGTGATATGCGAGGGGGCCGGTTCGCCGGCCGAGATCAACCTGCGCGCCACCGATCTGGCCAACATGGGACTGGCCCGGGCCGCGGGCTTGCCGGTGCTTCTGGTCGGGGACATCGATCGCGGGGGGCTGTTGGCGCACCTGTTCGGGACGGTCGCGGTCCTCGAGCCCGACGACCAGGCGCTGATCGCGGGGTTCGTCGTCAACAAGTTCCGCGGCGATCCCGCGCTGCTCGAACCCGGGTTGCGCCAGCTGCACGACATGACCGGCCGGCCCACCTACGGCGTCCTCCCGTACGCCGACGAGCTGTGGCTGGACGCCGAGGACTCGCTGTCGGTGGTCGCGCACCGCGTCATCGGCACGCCCGCCCCGCCGTGCGGCGACGAGTGGCTGCGGGTGGCCGCGGTCCGGTTGCCCCGGATCTCCAACTCCACCGACGTCGAGGCGCTGGCCTGTGAACCGGGCGTGCTGGTGCGCTGGGTCACCGACCCCGCCGACGTCACCGTGGCCGACCTGATCGTCATCCCGGGCAGCAAGGCCACCGTCGCGGACCTGGCGTGGTTGCGCGGTCAGGGCCTGGCCGACGCGATCGCCGCGCACGCCCGCGCGGGCAAGCCGGTGCTGGGAATCTGCGGCGGATTTCAGATGCTGTGCAGTCGCCTAGACGATCCGGTGGAATCCGGCACGACGGGCGTGCCCGGGCTCGGGCTGTTGGACGCCGACATCGCCTTCGATGTCGACAAGACCCTGCGCCGCTGGCAGCGGCCGCTGTCCGGATACGAGATCCACCACGGCCGGGTCACCCGCTGCGCCGAGGCGAGCTGGTTCGAGTGCGGCGCCGATCCCCAGCCCCAGGGTGTGGTGCGCGGGGCGGTCTTCGGGACCCACTGGCACGGGCTGCTCGACAACGACGACTTCCGGCGCGGCTGGCTGCGCCGGGTCGCAGACGCGGCAGGCCGCGGCGGATTCGTGGTCGGTGACGTTGACGTCGCCGCCCGCCGCGACGCGCAACTCGATGTCGCCGCCGACTTGCTGGCATCCCATCTCGACATCGACGGTATTCTCAGCTTGCTTGATGGTCCCCCGCCGCGGCGACCGCATCTGGCAAGCGCCTTGCGCCCCTAGGGCATTCGCGCCCAGCGCGGTATGAACGCCGCCGTTGACGACGCGGCCGAAAAACGAATTTGCGTACCAGATGCCGAAGAATCGTCGCGCACGGATGCCGTTTGGTTGTAGCGTGCTGGGGTGTCCTCGATGATGACCACCCTGGACGGATTCCCCGTGCCGGTGGTGGTGGCCGGCCCGGAGAACGGCGTCGTCGTCGTCATACTGGGCGACGAAGACCGCGTCCCGGCGGCGTACGACGCGGTCTGCGAGCGCCTGCACACCGCATCGCTTCGGACGGTCGTGGTCGGCTTCGATTCTCGGCTGACCCCCAAGTCGCTCATCGGCATCCTCGACGCGCTGGGCATCGGCTGGGCCGTGGTGATGGGCGATCGCGCCGGCGCCGAGCTCGCCTGGGAGCTGACCGCCACGCGGCTGGGCCGCTTCGTCGGACTGGTGGTGATCGACCGCGGCCACCCGCGGGCCTCCAACTACGAGGGCGCCGTCACCGACGGGCACTGCCCGCCGGTCGAGATCGGCACCACCGTGTTGGTCAGCTCGCCGGCCGCCCGGGCCGTGGCGCAGGCCAGCCAGCGCTACGTCTACGCCGATTACCGGGTGGTGCACCTGGGGCGCCGCAGCGTGCAGGAGTCGACGGCGCAACTGGCCGCCGAGATCATTCTGCGCACCAGCACCTGGTAGCGCCTGGTTGACTGACGGTCATGGCCAGTGAAGAACCTGCCGTGACCGATCCCGGCGCCGCGATGCTGTCGTTGACGGACCTGCAGCGATTGGTGGGCGCCGCTGAGGTGGACACGGTCATCGTGGCGTTCGCCGACATGCAGGGCCGGCTGGTCGGCAAGCGGATCGACGCCCGGTTGTTCGTCGACGAGGTGGCCACGCACGGCGCCGAGTGCTGCGGGTACCTGCTCGCCGTCGACGTCGACATGAACACCGTGAGCGGCTACGCCGTGTCGAGCTGGGACACCGGATACGGCGACACGGTGCTGCGGCCCGACCTGTCCACCCTGCGGCGCATTCCCTGGCTGCCCGGCACGGCGTTGGTGATCGCCGACGTGGGTTGGTCCGACGGCAGCCCGGTCGCCGTGTCGCCGCGGGCGATCCTGCGCCGCCAACTGGACCGGTTGGCCGAGCGCGGCCTGGCCGCCGACGTCGCGACCGAGCTGGAATTCATCGTGTTCGACGAGCCCTATCGCCAGGCGTGGGCCAACGGCTACCGCGGGCTGACCCCGGCCAGTGACTACAACATCGACTACGCGATCGCGGCGTCCTCGCGGATGGAGCCGCTGCTGCGCGACATCCGGCAGGGGATGATCGGCGCCGGCCTGCGCTTTGAGGCCGTCAAGGGCGAATGCAATAGGGGGCAGCAGGAAATCGGTTTCCGCTATGCCGACGCCCTGGTCACCTGCGACAACCACGTCATCTACAAGAACGGCGCCAAGGAGATCGCCGACCGGCATGGCAAGAGCCTGACGTTCATGGCGAAATACGATGAGCGAGAAGGCAACAGCTGTCACGTGCACCTCTCGCTGCGCGATTCGCAGGGTGGTGCCGTGTTCGCCGATCCCAGCCGCCCGCACGGCATGTCCTCGACGTTCTGCAGTTTCCTGGCCGGCCTGCTCGCCAGCCTGAGCGAGCTCACGCTGTTCTATGCGCCGAACGTGAACTCCTACAAGCGATTCGCCGACGGCAGTTTCGCGCCCACCACGCTGGCGTGGGGTTTGGACAATCGCACCTGCGCGCTGCGGGTGGTCGGTCATGGATCCAACACCCGCGCCGAGTGCCGGGTGCCCGGCGGCGACGTCAACCCGTATCTGGCGGTGGCGGCCATCGTCGCCGGAGGGCTGTACGGTATCGAACGGGGCCTGGAGCTACCGGAGCCCTGCGCGGGAAACGCCTACCAGACTCCCGGCGTCGAGCGGTTGCCCGTCACCCTGGCCGAGGCGGCCTCGGCGTTCGAACGCTCGGCGCTCGCGCGGGACGCGTTCGGCGACGACGTGGTCGCCCATTACCTGAACAATGCGCGGGTGGAGTTGGCGGCCTTCAACGCGGCGGTTACCGACTGGGAGAGGATGCGTGGGTTTGAACGGCTCTGAGTTCGACGGTGGCGACCCGCTGCGCCCGGCTGCGCCGCGCTTGCGATCGCCACTGTCCGACGGTGGCCGCCCGCCCCGCCCGGTTGTCGGCCTCACGACGTACCTGGAGCGGGTGCAGACCGGCATCTGGGACATCCCCGCCGGGTACCTGCCCGCCGACTACTTCGAAGGTGTCATCCTGGCCGGCGGGATCGCGGTGCTGCTGCCACCGCAGCCGGTGGACGCCGAGATCGTCGATTCGGTTCTCGACAGCCTGCACGCCCTGGTGATCACGGGCGGCTACGACGTGGACCCCGCCAGCTACGGCCAGCAACCCCACCCGAGCACCGACGCGCCCCGCACCGACCGCGACGCGTGGGAGTTCGCGCTGTTGCGTGGCGCGCTGCGGCGGGGCCTGCCGGTGCTCGGAATCTGCCGCGGCGCACAGATACTCAACGTCGCCCTGGGCGGCACGTTGCACCAGCACCTGCCCGATGTGCTCGGGCACAGCGGACACCGGGCGGGCAACGGCGTCTTCACCCGGCTGCCGGTGCGCACCGTGGCGGGCACCCGGCTGGCCGCGCTGGTCGGGGAGGCCGCCGATGCGCCGAGCTATCACCACCAGGCCATCGACAAGGTGGGGGACGGCCTGGTGGTCAGCGCGCGGGACGGCGACGGCGTCGTCGAGGCGCTGGAGCTGCCGGGGGACCGGTTTGTGCTTGCCGTGCAATGGCATCCGGAGCAGTCGCTGGACGATCTGCGGCTGTTCACCGCGATCGTGGACGCCGCGCGGTCCTACGCGGGACGCGTGAGCTGAGGTGAGCACCGCGCAACTGATCAACCCGGCGACCGAGGAGGTGCTGCGGTCGGTCGAGCACGCCGACGTCGCGGCGGTCGACGACGCGGTGGTCCGGGCGCGGGCGGCCCAGCGCAGGTGGGCGCGGTTGGCCCCGGCCGAACGGGCCGCCGGCCTGCGGGCCTTCGCCGCCGCCGTCGACGCCCATCTCGATGAGCTGGCCGCCCTCGAGGTCGCCAACTCGGGGCATCCCATCGCGTCGGCCGAGTGGGAGGCCGGTCACGTCCGCGACGTGTTGAACTTCTACGCGGCCAGCCCGGAACGCTTGTCCGGCAAGCAGATTCCCGTGGCCGGCGGCCTGGATGTCACGTTCAACGAGCCGATGGGCGTGGTCGGCGTGATCACCCCGTGGAACTTCCCGATGCCCATCGCGTCGTGGGGTTTCGCGCCGGCGCTGGCCGCGGGCAACGCCGTGCTGGTCAAACCCGCCGAGGTGACGCCGCTGACCACGATCCGGCTCGGTGAGCTGGCGGTGCAGGCCGGCCTCGACGCGGATCTGCTGCAGGTGCTGCCGGGGCGGGGCGCGGTGGTCGGGGAGCGGTTCGTCACCCACCCCGGCATCCGCAAGATCGTGTTCACCGGGTCCACCGACGTCGGCAAGCAGGTGATGTCCCGTGCGGCCGCACAGGTCAAGCGGGTGACCCTCGAGCTGGGCGGCAAGAGCGCCAACATCGTCTTCGCCGACTGCGACCTGGAGCGTGCCGCCGCGACCGCGCCGGCCGGGGTGTTCGACAACGCGGGTCAGGACTGCTGCGCCCGAAGCCGAATCCTGGTGCAGCGCAGCGTCTATGACCGCTTCATGGAGTTGCTCGAGCCCGCCGTCACGCGCGTCGTCGTCGGCGACCCGGCGTCTCGGGACACCGAGATGGGGCCGCTGGTGTCCGCGGCGCACCGCGACAAGGTGGCGTCGTACGTGCCCGACGACGCCCCGGTCGCGTTTCGCGGCACCGCACCAGCCGGCCGCGGATTCTGGTTCCCGCCAACGGTTCTGACGCCACACCGCACCGACCGCTGCGTCACCGACGAGATCTTCGGCCCGGTCGTCACGGTGCTGGCCTTCGACGACGAGCACGACGCCGTCACGCTGGCCAACGACACCAGCTACGGCCTGTCCGGATCGATCTGGACCGACGACCTGTCCCGCGCGCTGCGCGTCTCGCGGGCGGTGGAAGCCGGGAACCTGTCGGTAAATTCGCACTCGTCGGTGCGCTACAGCACCCCGTTCGGCGGGTTCAAGCAGTCGGGGCTGGGCCGTGAGCTGGGCCCGGACGCGCCGCTGCACTTCACCGAGACCAAGAACGTGTTCATCGCGATCAAGGAGGGCTAGGCGGTGGCGGTCGATCTCACCCAACGACTGGCGGGCCGGGTGGCCGTCGTCACCGGCGCCGGCGGCGGCATCGGGCTGGCCGCGGCGCGGCGGATGCGCGCCGAGGGCGCCACCATCGTGGTGGGCGACATCGACGCCGACGCCGGTGGCGCGGCGGCCGAGGAACTGTCCGGCTTGTTCGTGCCCACCGACGTGTCCGACGAGGGCGCGGTCGACGCGCTGTTCGATGCCGCGGCGCGCGCGCACGGGCGCATCGACATCGCGTTCAACAACGCCGGCATCTCCCCGCCCGACGACGACCTGATCGAGAACACCGAACTGCCGGCGTGGCAACGCGTTCAGGACGTCAACCTGAAATCGGTGTACCTGTGCTGCCGGGCGGCGCTGCGCCACATGGTGCCCGCCCGCCAGGGATCGATCATCAACACCGCGTCGTTCGTCGCGGTCCTGGGGTCGGCGACGTCGCAGATCTCCTACACCGCATCCAAGGGCGGGGTGCTGGCCATGTCGCGCGAGCTGGGCGTGCAGTTCGCCCGGCAGGGCATCCGCGTCAACGCCTTGTGCCCGGGGCCGGTCAACACCCCTCTGCTGCAAGAGCTTTTCGCCAAGGACCCGGAACGCGCCGCGCGCCGGCTGGTGCACGTCCCGGTCGGCCGGTTCGCCGATCCCAACGAAATCGCCTCGGCGGTAGCGTTTTTGGCCAGCGAAGACGCGTCGTTCATCACCGCCTCGACGTTCATGGTCGACGGCGGCATCAGCGCGGCCTACGTCACCCCGCTCTAACCCAGCTCATTGGCCGCATGCGGTCCGGGCGGCTCGCTGATCGCGACCAGGCGGATGGGTTCGCCGGTCCGGTCGTCGATCGAGCGCTGCAGCAGGGGTGCCGCGGCCGCCCAGGCGCGCGGCACCGACAGCGCACCGACCGGCGCCGCGCGGCGCCAGGCCGCCTCGACGCCATTGGTGGCGGCCGGCTTCGGGAAGAGCGATTGCAGGGCCGCCGTCTTGTTCACCGAATTCAGGTGGGCGATCGCGAAATCCGACGGTGCGGTCACCGAGTTCAGCTTCGACAGCGGCGCGGTGACCGGGGACAGGGACGCATCGATCGTCTGCAGTGGTGACGACGACAGCCGTGCTAAAGCGTCGGGTATCACCGACATCACCTTGCCGCCGGCCGATATGACGTCCGGGGCCGATTGTAGGACCCAACTACGTTCGGCCACAGCAGGATTGCCGGGTGGTTCGGGAAAGGGAGCCATCGCCGTGGCAGCGGCCGCGGCCCGCGCGTAGGCGTACATCGCGCCGGTGGTCTGCGCCCACATCGCGTCGTACTCGGCGTCGGCGTCCGCGATCACGGTGCTGTGGTGGCCCAGACAATTCGTCGAGGCCAGCGCGAGTCGTCGGGCGCGGTTGCCGGCGATCGCCTGCGGCGAGAAGGTCGCCGTGAAGGCCGTCTGATGCGCGCCCGCCGCCGCCGCGAGCTGGGTGGCCGCTTGCTCACCGCGGGCCGCGACCGTCTCGAGCCAGTCGACGTAGCGTGCGGCTGCGGTGAGCGCCGCCGAGGCCAAGCCCGCGTCGGCCGCAGCCAGCTTCGCGGTCACCGCCCGATAGTCGGCCGCCGCGGTAAAGAGCCGCGCCGCCAGCGCGTCCCATGCCGCCGCGGCCCGCATCATCGAGCCCGCGCCGGGCCCCGAGTACATCAGCCCGGAGTTGATCTCCGGAGGTAGCGTTGCGAAATCCATTACAGCCTCCGCCCGAGAGTGGCGGTGTGAGTTGTGCCCGAAAACATGAGGGTGTTCCTTCACGAGATAGACGCCGGGGTTACAAGCCGGTGGGCGAGGCACGCTCGGCCCGGGCGCCACGATCAGCTACGGGCGACGCAGATCTGGGTCAAGATATCTCGGTCGGACAAAGTGACCGCCGGCGCGCGGGATCGGGCGCCGGCGGGCGCAAACCCTATCGGGGTGAACGACAACGGCACCGGCGCCAGCACCGATTGTGCCGACACGCGGTTCCAGGTCAGGGGCCGCTCCTTCGTCATCCACGCGCTGTGGAACGGCTTGCGGTTGGTCTTGTTCGCCGGCGCGCCGACGCGCGACCCCGCCACGGCGGGCTGGCCGAGGGCGGGCAGACGACCGTGCGTCAGTCCCGCGGCCGCGCCGAGTCCTGCGGACCACGCGGCGGGCTCCGGCGGTGCCGCCGCGGAGAAGGCGGGTCGCAGCGCCGAACCCGCGATCAGGGCGGTGAAGGCCGCCAGCGCTGCGGCAACCGCGATGGCCGCCTGCCATCGCCGAGTCTCGCCAACGCCCCGGGAAACCACAGTGCACCGAATGTAGCGCGCAAAAATCGGCGAACGGTCCAAACGAGCTGTGAACTCGATCCGAGTCCGGTGTGTGTTTGCGCAGTTACGGCCCGAAAACGATGAGCGGGATGGCCATCTCCGCCGCGGTGGCTCCGCCGTGAAAGCCGACCAGGCGAGACGCTTCCGGGGGCTCGTGCGCGCTGGCCAGTACCGCAGCGTCACCGGAGCAGACGACGACCACGTCGCCGAGACGTTCCAGGTGGTGCGGGGCGACCGTCCCGAACATGCCGGTGGCCACCGCCTCCTCGCGGCCGTACACGGTGGCGCTGCCGTCCAGCAGCTCGCCCCACGCCGCCCGCACGTCGCCGGCCGCCCCCGGCACGGTGTGCAGATACCGCACCCGCGGTTCGCCGGCCACCACCTCGATTCCCTCGCTCAGCCTGGGGTCGGAGTCGAGGTCGATCCGCGCCCGCTCTGGGACGTTGATGCCGCCGTGGTCGGCGGTGACCAGCATCGCCGCGGTCGGCGGCAGCGCCTCGAGCAGGCGGGTCAGCAGCGCATCGACGTTGGCCGCCGCGGCATGCCACTGCTGCGAACCGATCCCGAAGACGTGGGCGGCGGTGTCGAGCTCGGCGGTGTAGCCGTAGACCAGCCCGGGCCCCGCGCGCAGCACGTCGGCCACCAGCCGCGCGTAGTCGTCGGCCGGATCCGCCGGGTGCAGCTCGGCGCCGCGGTAGGCGGCCTCGGTCAGCCCGCTGCCGACGAACACCGCCGGCAACACCGCTCGGGCGCTCACGCCCGCCGCCTGGAGCCGCTCGAACCACGTCGGCACCGGCTGCCACGTGGCGGGCGGCGGGTCGTCACGCCAGCGGACGTGGTTGAGCACCCGATCGGTGCCCGGCACCCGGAGCGTGAAGCCCAGGATCCCGTGCTCGCCCGGCTGCGCGCCGGTGCCAAGCGACACCAGGCTGGTCGGCGTGGTCGACGGGAACGTGCAGTCCAGCCGGGTCAGTCGGCCGGTGCCACCGGCCAGCACGGAGGCCAGCAGTGGGGCGCTGCCGGCCAGCTGGGGGAGCAGGTCCCAGCCCAATCCATCCACCAGCACGACGAGCACCCGGTCGATCCGGTCCGCGTCCACCGACTCCGCCACCGTCAGTTCGTCCGGTGGGTGCGAGCCGCCCGGGACCCCGAGCAGGGTGGCCGCGGCGGGCAGCACGTCGCGCAGAGAACCGGGCACGGGGCCAGTCTGGTGGCGAAGTCAGACGTGCGCCAGTCGATGGCCGGTCACCAGCAGCTGCCGGTTCGTGCTGTCGGTCAGCGCGCACAGCTGCACCGGCGACAGGCGGCCGCACAACCGGCCCCAGTGCATCGCCACCACATCGCCGGCGGCCACGTCGGGCACCGCGCTGTAGCCGTCAACCCACACGTCGAGCACGCGCGCCGCCGGTGTCGACAGCGTGAGGGCCTGACCGTCCCAGGTCAGGCTGCGGCACAACACCTCAACGCGGTCCGCGTCGCGGGAAAGCACTGTGCCGGAAGTGATTCGGCAGTTGTCCAGCACGCTCAGCGGTTGTGCGTCGGTACCGCGGCCCAGGAAGCGCGTCCACGGATATACCCCGAACACGTGGAAGCAGTGGTTGCCGGCCGCCTCGCCCGCCAGATCCGCGGTGAGGTGCGACCAGTAGTGGCCCGCCTGCGGGCCGATGATCTCGAGCAGCGCGTCGAAGAATCGCTGCGGGTCGAGGTCGGCGGCGACGCCACCGCCGAGCCAATAGGATTCGACCAGGCGGTAATCCAACGGGTCGGCGATGCCGGTCAGCTCCGACAGCACTCGCAGATACGGCCAGGCCCCGGAGAACTGCGTCGCCGCCCTGCGCACGTCGGCGACCGACCCGCCCCGCAGGGTGGCTCCCAACGGCGGACCGCAGTAGCCCAGCGCGTTGGGCGCGTAGGCGTAGCGCGCGAACATCTCGGCACCGCGGGAATCGGTCAAGTGCGCCCCACCAGCTTGACCGCGTCGCGGTGCATGCGGCCGAAGTTGTAATAGGCCGCGCACGCCCCTTCGGGCGAGACCATGCACGTTCCGATCGGGGTCTCGGGTGTGCAGGCGGTGCCGAAAACCTTGCATTCCCAAGGCTTGAGCACACCCTTGAGCACCTCACCGCATTGGCAGGCCTTCGGGTCGGCGACCCGCACGCCGGGCATCGCGAACCGCAGCTCGGCGTCGAATTCGGCGAAGTCGTCGTGCAGCCGCAGCGCGCTTTGCGAGATGAAGCCCAGCCCGCGCCATTCGAAGTGGGGCCGCAGCGCGAACACCCTGCCCAGCAACGCCAGGGCCGCGGGGTTGCCACGCTCGGGCACCACGCGCTTGTACTGGTTCTCCACCTCGCAGCGGCCCTCGCGGATCTGGCGCAGCAGCATCGCGACCGAGGCGAGGATGTCCAGGGGTTCGAAACCGGCCACCACCAACGGCTTCCGGTACACCTCGGGCACGAACCGGTAGGGCCGGTTGCCGACCACGGTGGACACGTGCCCGGGTCCGATGAAGCCGGACAGCCGCAGGTCCGGCGACTCGAGGATGGCCCTGATCGGCGGCACGATCGTGACGTGGTTGCAGAACACGCTGAAGTTGGGCAGGCCCAGCTCGCGGGCCCGCACCAGCGTCACCGCGGTTGAGGGCGCGGTGGTCTCGAAACCGATGGCGAAGAACACCACTTGTTTGTCGGGGTTGTCGACCGCGATCTTGCACGCGTCCAGCGGGGAGTAGACGAACCGGACGTCGGCCCCGCGGGCCTTGGCGTCCAGCAGGCTGCCGTGCGAGCCGGGCACCCGCATCATGTCGCCGAAGCAGGTGAAGATCACATCGGGCTGGCCGGCCAGCCACATCGCGTCGTCGATGCGTCCCATCGGGATCACGCAGACGGGGCAGCCCGGGCCGTGCACCAGTTCGACGTTGTCGGGCAGCAGGTGTTCGATGCCGTGCCGGTAGATGGTGTGCGTGTGACCGCCGCACACCTCCATGAACTTGAACTCCGCACCGTCGGTCCCGGCCAGGTGCTCGATGGCCACCAGCAGCTTGCGCGCCGCGGCCGGGTCGCGGAACTCGTCAACGAATTTCATTGCCGCTCCTCGTTACACGATGGCCGACGAATCGAAGGCCTGCATTTCGGTCGTGTAGGCGTCGCCGAGTTTCTTGATGGCCGCCAGCGTCAGCAACGCCTCGGTCTCGTCGATCTTGGCCATCGCGAATCCCACATGCACCAGCACCCAGTCGTCGGGTGCGGGCAAGTCGTCTTCCAGCAGCCGGACGCTGATGGTCCGCTGCACACCACTGACGTCCACCTTCGCCAAACAATTGGCGGGGTCGGTGATCTCGACGATCCGGCCCGGAATTCCAAGACACATCTGATTACCTCCTAGCAGATCCGCGGCAACGGATCCCCGACGAGCATGTCGACGATCCGGGTGCCGCCGAATCCCGTACGCAGGACCACGCTTTCGGCGGGTTGGGTGACGATTTCCCCGACCTCGGCCGCATCGGCACCCAACGGATGCGAGCGCAACGCGTCCAGACCGGCCGCGGCCTCCTGCGGCGCGACGACGGCGACGAACTTGCCCTCGTTGGCGACGTAGAGCGGATCGATGCCGAGCAACTCGCAGGCGCCATTGACCATGGGCGCCACCGGGAGTCGCTCCTCGTCGAGCAACACCCCGAGGCCGCAGGCCTGGGCCAGCTCGTTGCACACCGTGCCGACGCCGCCGCGCGTCGCATCACGCATCCATCGGGTGGACGGAGCGGCCGCCATCAACAGCTCCACCAACGGGCTCACCGACGCGGTGTCGGAGGCGATGTCGGCCTCGATGGCCAGATCACCTCGGGCCAGCATCACCGCCATGCCGTGGTCGCCCATGGACCCCGACAACAGCACCTTGTCGCCGGCGCGCACCGACTGCGCCGACAGCGTGCGGCCCGCGGGGATGACACCGGTTCCGGTGGTGGTGATGAACAGTCCGTCGGCCGCGCCTCGGGGCACCACTTTGGTGTCGCCGGTGACGACCTGCACGCCGGCGGCGGCGGCCGCCGCGGCCATGTCGGCGACGATCTCCTTCAATTCGGCGATTCCAAAACCCTCTTCGAGCACGAACGCCGCCGAGATCCAGGACGGCACGGCGCCGGCCACCGCCAGGTCGTTACAGGTGCCGTGGATGGCGAGGGCACCCAGGGAACCCCCGGGAAACCGGCGGGGCTGCACCACAAACGAATCCGTGGACATCGCCAGTCGCTCGCCGCCGGGTAAAGCCAGGACGGCGCCGTCGCCCAGCGACTCGAGCAGCGGGTTGCGGAACGCCTCTACGAACACGGCGTCCACCAGCGCCGCCGATGCCTTGCCGCCGGCGCCGTGCGCCAGCGTCACGTGATCGTCGAGCAGCCGGGGGCGGCGCCGGCGGAACGACTCGATCCGCTCGATCACGTCGCCTTCGCCGAACCGCGGCCCCGACGACAGGTAGTCACTTGCCGGGTTGTTCATCACGCCGCCCCCAAACCCTGATCGCTGCCGAGGTTTTCGTGGATGGCCAGCCACAACTGGTAGCCGACCAACGCCTGCGCCTCCTGAATTCGGTGCACGCTCTGCGAACGAACGACGAAGCAGGCGTCCACGTTCGGGTTGTCCACGAAGGCGCCGCCGTCGTAGCCGGCGAAGCCGATGGTGTACAGGCCGCGCTTGTGCGCCTCGGCCAGGGCGGCCAGCAGGTTGGGCGAACCGCCGCTGGTCGACATCGCGAGCGCGATGTCGCCGTCCTTGGCGCGGGCGATCAGTTGCCGGGCGAACACCAGCTCGAACCCGACGTCGTTGCCCAACGCGGTCAGGATCGCCTGGTCGGCGGTCAACGACCACGCCGGCAGCGGCTTGCCCAGGGGTGGCCGGGCGAACAATCTCGCCAGCGTGGTGCAGTCGGTGCAGCTGCCGCCGTTGCCGAAGGTGAACATCCTTGCGCCGGCGGCGAATCGGCGGGCGAGCTCGGCGGCGGCCGCCGCCAGCAGCTCGGCGTTGGCCTCGAGCGTGGACCGCCGCAACGCCAGGCTTTCCGACGCTTTGGCGTGGGCGGAGGCGGCCAGGTCGGCGAGCAGCGCCGACGGGTCGTCTTCTTCGGCGTCGATGAACGGGTACAGGAAATTGGTGGGTTCGTCGGCCGGGCTCATGAAACGTCCTCCTCATCCACGCGACTGATCGCCATGCCGGCATGCACCAGCACCAACTCGCCGGGCTTCACCGGGTCGACGAGCGTGGTGACCACGTCCTCGACCCCCCGGGCGGTGCGCACCCGTGCTTGTCCGCCGATCGAAGCGCTGACCACTTCGCCGAGCCGGCCCTCGTCGCTGCATGTGACACAGACGTCGTCGTCGGGGTTGGGTTTGAGCAGCCCGGAGTGTTCGAAGCACACATGGGTCAGCTCCCACAGCAGGTGGTAGAACAGCACGAAGCCGCCGGTGGCCGGGACACGCGGGTCGGGATCGTCCAGCCAGAGCACATGATCGGCCATCGCGGCCGCTGGCCGCTCGCCGCTGCCGATCCAGATCGTGGTGGCGCCCCAGGCCGGTGCGCGGCGCATCACCGAGCGCACCTGCGCGTTGTCCGCACCCGAGACCGCGACCACGATGTCGCCGGGCCGCACCGAGACCCGGACCAGATCCACCAGATCGGGCCCGGTCAGCGCGACCGCCGGCAGGGCCCGCTTGCCCATGATCACCGGATGCACGAATTCCACCGCGATGTGCAGCGCGTGCGGTTCCCACGACGGCGCGATGGACCACATGGTCGCGCCGGCGGCGAATCGTTTGGCCAGTGTCAGGGCGGTGGCGGCGAGGTCTTCGGCCAGTTCGGCACTCAGGCCGCGATCGATGGCGGTGGTGATCATCGCGTCGACTCCTCCTGCGCGATCAGCACCGAGACCGCGGCCTGGCCCAGCGCCAGCCCGCCGTCGTTCGGCGGCACGACATGATGGGTGAGAACTTCAAACCCGTTGTGCTGCAGCCTCGTACGACAGGCCCGTAACAACAGCACGTTCTGGAAAACCCCGCCGGTGAGGCCCACCAGCCGGGTGGGGCCCGCCACCCGGGTGACCACCTCGGTGACGGCCTCGGCGACGGCCCGGTGAAACGCCGCCGCCAGCGTCGCCGCTGGCGTTCCGGCGTACAGCGCCGCGACCATGGTCTGCACCATCGGGGCGGGATCGATCACCCCGTCGGGGCGCACCGCCAGCGGCAGCGACGGCCGCGCGGACTCCACGCCGACCGACTGGGCCAGGACCTCGAGTTCGATCGCGGCCTGTCCCTCGTAGTCGATGCGGTGTCGCACTCCGAGCAGGGAGGCGACCGCGTCGAACAGGCGGCCCATGCTCGAACACGGCACGCAGCCCGTCCCGGTCTCCAATTGCGAACGGATGAGCCCTAGTTCGTCGGCGCTCGCTGCGGCCACCGGCGCCAGGTCGGGGGTCCAGTCGATGTCGGCCATCCACAACTGGGACAGCGCCATCCGCCACGGGTTGCGCACGGCGGCGTCGCCGCCGGGCAGCGGCACCGCCAGCAGGTGTCCGGCCCGCACGAAACGGTGGCTTCGCGTTCCGAGGGCCAAAATCTCACCGCCCCAGATCGTTTCGTCACACCCGTAACCGGTGCCGTCGAAGGAGACCCCGATGATGGGTTCGCCGAGGCGACCGTGTTCGGCCAGCAGCGAGACGACGTGGGCGTGGTGGTGCTGCACCAGGTCCAGCGGGCGCTCGTCCGCGTGGCGCTCGGCCCAGCTGCGGGTGTGATAGCCGGGGTGTAGGTCGGCGGCCAACCGCACGGGCCGGCCGCGGATTTCGCTGAGCTGGGACACCGCGCGCTCGAACGCGCGCAGCGTCTCCCAGGTGGCCATGTCGCCGATGTGGCCGGACAGGTACGCCCGGCCGCCGTCGGTGAGGCAGCAGGTGTTCTTCAGTTCGCCGCCCACGGCCAGCACGGTGGGACCCTCGATGTGTAGGTCGACCGGCAGCGGCGCATAGCCCCGGGACCGGCGGACGGGCAGCTCGTGGGCGCCCTGCTCGTCGTGGACGACGCGCACCACCGAGTCGTCACACGGCACATGGATGGGCCGGTCGTGGTCGAGGACCGCGTCGCACAGACCGGGAAGGCGTTGCGCCGCATCCTCCTCGGTGAAGCAGATGGGCTCGTCGGAGCGGTTGGCGCTGGTCAGCACCAGCGCGTCGGGCCCCGGTCCGGGACCGTCCGGCACCGCCGCCAGCAGCAGGTGATGCATGGGGGAGTAGGGCAGCATCAGGCCCAGCAGCGGGCTGCCGGGCGCGACGCCCCCGGCCACCGCGGCGCGAGGGCGCCGACGCAGCAGGACGATCGGGCGGGCCGGGCTGGCCAGCACCGCGGCCTCGGCGTCGTCGACGTAGGCGTAGCGGCGCGCCACATCGAGATCGCGGACGAGCATGGCAAAGGGCTTGGCGCCGCGCGCTTTCCGTGCCCGCAGCGCGGCGACCGCGGTTGCGTCGTCGACGGCGCACGCCAGGTGGTAGCCGCCGATGCCCTTGACGGCCACCACCGCGCCGGAGGCCAGCGCGGCCTGGGTGGCGCTCAGTGCCGCATCGGAGCCGGTCACCCGGCCGGCCGGCGAGGTGAACCACAGCGTCGGCCCGCAGTCGGGGCAGGCGATCGGTTGCGCGTGGAAGCGGCGATCCGCCGGATCGTGGTATTCGGCGGCGCAGCGCGCACACATGGCGAACGCCGACATGGTGGTGGCCGGCCGGTCGTACGGCAGTCGCTCGATGATGGTGAACCGCGGCCCGCAGTTGGTACAGGTCACGAACGGGTGCCGGTACCGCCGGTCGTGCGGGTCGAACAGTTCGGCGAGGCAGTCGTCGCACACGGCGATGTCGGGTGGGATCGGCGTGGTCGCCCCGGGAGCCAATCGGCTTGGCGCGATGCGGAATTCGGGCGGGCAGGCGGGGTCGACCGCGACGTCGGTGACGTGGACGCCGGTGATCCGCGCCAGGGGCGGCGCCTGCGCCCGCAGCCGGCGCGCGAACTCCGCCACCCGCTCCGGCCGGCCCTGCACCTCGAGAAACACCGCACCCGAGTCGTTGCCGACAAACCCGGCCAGACCCAGTTCGGTCGCGATCCGGTGCACGAACGGGCGGAAGCCGACCCCTTGAACCACGCCGGTCACCATGACGCGTCGCCGCACCCGGGTCTCTTCGGGCCGCAACAGCATCGTGGCTTCGGCAATTTCGGTCATCTCAAGCCTCCGGGCTCAGTGCGGGGCCCGCGCGGCCCCGGCCCATCAACTCCAGCCCGGCCATGGCCTGTTCGGCGCCGGCCTGATCGGTCTTCTCGACGACGAAGCCCATGTGGATGATCACCCAGTCACCGGGCGCGAACGTCTCGTCCGGCAACATGCCGACATTGACCTTGCGCTGTTCGCCGGTGACGTCGACCAGTGCCAGCTGGCCCTCGAAACCGTCCAGCATTCCGATGACCTGGCCGGGTATGCCCAAACACATGGCTCAGCACCCCTTTTCGGTCGACGAGGACGGGTGCAGCGCGGCGACGATCTCTTCGACCGCCCGCGCCGCCCGGGGGACGGCCTGGGCGACCGGCTCGGTCAGGCCGATGCCCTCCTGGACGCTGCCCGCCTCGCACCCGACGACCACGGTGTAGGGCGGGTGGCCGCCCAGGGCCCGCAGGCTGGCGAAGACGGCGGCCGGGTCCATGCTGTGACCGTCCAGGCCGCTCGTCTCGGACGGCCCGTCGTGCTCGGCCTGAAAGACGTGCAACGTGCCGGGATGGCCCCGGCTGGGCACGGCGTCGACGAGAACCAGCGTGTCCCACTCCTCGAGCAGGTCATAGGCCAGGTGCATGCCACGGATGCCGTAGTCGATGACCTGAACCGTCGGATCGTCTTGGGGCAGTGCGGCGTTGCGGACCACCTCGGAGCCGAACCCGTCGTCGCCCAGGAAGATGTTGCCGATCCCGGCTACCAGGATGCGCGAAGTCATGGTGGCACCCGCGTCGGCTACATCCGCCTCAACTTCAGATAGCGGCGGGCATCGGGCACGGATATCGCGCCGAGGGCCAGGGCGATTGCGACCACCAGCGCGACCATGGCGATGAAGATCCAACCGAGGACTTCCATGACGAACTCCTTTCAGGGGTTTGTGCTGTGCTGCGATTGCAGCGGCTCGACTTCGTCGGGGGAGAAGTACAGGTAGCGGCCGTACCAGTCGTGCAGGTCGGCGGCTGGGTCCTCGTCGACGACGACGGCGACGTGCTTGTTGCCCTCGACGTCCTCGTGCACCGATGTGACGCGGGCGGTCTTGCCGGCGACGAAGATGTCCTGGGCGTCGGCGTTGCGCCGCGGTCGCAACCGGACCTTGCTGCCGCGCGCTACCCGGACCCCGTTCACCAGCACCGCGTCGATCTCGGGGCGAACCGCGTTGTCGGCCATCGGGTCCCACCAGTCCATGCCGTCGGGAATTTCGGGCACCAGTCCGGCGGAGACCTCGAGCCCGTGCGGATCGCGCAGCACGCCGTGCAGCCGGGCCATGGCCTCGGGCGACATGGCGTCGCATTCGTCGATGATCCGTGCGGCCCGCGGGTCGGTGGCCCGGGCCTGTGCCTTCTCGTCGTCGGTCATGGTCATGACGCGCAGGGTGAGGATCTCGTCGATCTCGGTGCAGTCGTACAGGGCGGTGTCGCTCTGTTCGGCGACCTCGGGGTGGTCGTAGAGGATGATCGGCGAGATCAGCAGCATGTCGTCGGTGCCCGGGGGGCCGGCCAGCACTGGGAAGCAGCGATGCTGCGCGCATCGGGACGCCGCGTCGGTCGCGCTCTGCGGCGGCTCGAGCAACGAGACGAACCGGCCGCCAACCACTTCGGCGATGAGGTGCGTTCCGATCAAGGATCGTGCGATGACTGAATCTTTATCGTCCTGTGCGCTCACGGGTGCGCCGGTGTTGGTGACCCGTACCGACACGCGTTGCAGGTCGCCGTCGGGCTGGCTGGTGACGGTCAACACGCCCCGAATCTCGTGGCGTTCGCGGACCAGCCGGCCGCCGTCCAACATCTCGAGGTCGGTTGCCCCCAGTGCCGTCACCGGGAGCGACCAGGGTTGATCGCCGAACGCGAGGGGGCCGAAGGAGACCTCGCACTCCACCGCCTCGTCCCAGGTGAGCCACGATCCGGTCGCGGTGCTCAGCTCGTCGACGGGTTCGAAATCGCCGCCATCGGTGGCCCTTTCGGCCCGCCGGTGCTGCAATTGCAGGAACCGCACCACCAGCGTCAGCGCCCGGGCGCCGTCGACCAAAAACTGTGCGGCAAGGGCATCGTCCTCGCCCAGGCCGGTCTCAACCGCACCGCTTGGCCCCAAAACCCCGAACTGCCAGCGTGATTGGTTCTTGCTCGACGTCCCCCGGTACGGGTAGAGCAGATAGCCTTCGTAGAGCACCGCGTCGGCGACCGTACGGGCCCGATCCCAACTCGACGTCATCGGGTCACCTCGCGATCGGTGGCATCCAGCAGCGAGGTAACGGCGTGGTCGAAGTCGAGCATCCCGCGGGCCGACTTGTAGCGGGCCAGCTCGGTGATGGTTTCGTGGCTCAGCCGGATCCATCCGCTGTTCGGATAGTGCTGTGCGACCAGGTCGCGCCAGACCGTGACGGGCATCGCGTAGTTGTCCTCGCAGTCCCACGACACCTGCTGCACCGAGAACCCGCGCTCGGAGTTGACGAAAACCGTTCCGCTGAACAGGAACTGCAGGGGCACCGCCCCGTCGCGCAGCGCGTGCAGATATTTGGCGGCGGCCACCTCGAAGTCGTAGGTGCAATCCAGCGGCAGGGTGGCGGTGGTGTGGCCGGTGAAGCCGGGCACCATGGCGGTGCAATGCTGCCAGAGGAAGGTGCGCTGGGTGCTGGCCCAGCGTTCGCGGCCGCCGAACAGGTCCATCAGCCCGGCCGCTTCGTCGTCGGAGTAGGAACGACGCAGCGGCTCGATGCGGACCTGGCAACGCAGGGCGATGGCGTGCACCGGGTCGTCGCCGGCCGCGGTGACGGCGACGCGGGCGGTCAACATCGGGCTGACGGTGTACGGCTCGGCCGTCACGTCCAGCACGTCGAAGCTGACGTTCATGGGAGTGTCTTCACGGCGCGGGCGGCGAGCCGGTCGAAGAAGCCGTCGATGAATTCGCGGGCCTGCTGGCCGCCGTCGAAGCCGCGCCATACCATGCGCAGGCGTCCGACGAATTCGTAGCAGGCGTCGATCGGGACCAAATACGTTTCCGGTTGCGGCAATTCCCCATCCTGGGCGCTGTCGGCGACTCGGACCAGCAGCGCCTCCACGTCGTCGGCGAGCAGGCTCACCCGTGAGTCGGCGTCGCGGATGGTTTCCCAGACCTTCATGTCCAGCTCGGATTCGCATGCTCCGGCCGGTCCGGGGTAGAAGGCGACGGTGTGGCCCAGGGCGGAGTTGGTGAAGAAGAAGGCGACCCCCACCGGGATTTGCAGCGCCTCCCACACCAGGCGATCCAGCGCGAAATCGGGAAACGACAGGTACCGGTCGGGCACCGCGCGGTAGCGCAGGTCGGCCGCCGAGTCGGTGAACAGCAGATAGCAGGCGCGGCAGACGCACATGAGTTGGCGGCCGGCCACATTGACCACGTGCTGGTGCTCGTCGGCGATCGGCTCGGCGCACATCTCGCAGCGTTCGCCCGCGGGCTCGGGGGCGCGCCGGTCGCTCCTGATGCGGGCCAGGACGTCGAAGGGACCTGTCATATGCGCCGCTCCTCAGCATCACTTCGTTCTGCATCGTCGCCGGCGGTCATGCCGGCGCGCCCATCGCGTCGCCCCGCAACGCCACCGACAGCAGGCCGTCGTGAGTCAGCAGGGGAATCGGTTCGAGATGAGCGGCCGAACCGTCGACCGCCGCGGTTCCGGCGTGGACGACGTCGAAATCCGTCCCGCAGCCCGCGCAGCGCAGCAGCCGCTCGCGCAGTTGGGAACCCTTCATCGAGGCGGCGCACACCGGGCAGTGATCCCGGTAGGCGAATGTCCGGTCACCCACCCGGCAGGCCAGCAGGGTCACGCCGTCGATGACGAATCCCGCGACGTCACCGGGGTGCAGCTCGGCAAGCTCGGGGGCCGCGTGCCAGGTGGTAGGTCCATGTCCGTTCGAATGCACGTGCGCCAGTAGCGATTCGGCGGGGATGACGCCCGCCGGAGCGGTCGTGTCGGCGGCGGCGACCGCCTCGATCGAGGAGACCTCCGGCGCCGCCGCGCGAACCGCGTCCTGCACGGCTAGCTCCAGGGTGACCGCCGACGACGGGCAGCTCTTGCAGCTGCCTGTGAACGCCAGCCGCACGGTGAATTCGTCCGGGCGTTCGCCTGGAACGACCTCGAGCAGGTCGACGTCGCCGCCATGCGAACCCAGGTAGGGGCGCACCCGATCCAGCGCATCGGCGACCCTGCGGTGCACGTCGTGCGGATGCAGGCCGTGCACCAGGAGCAGGCTGGCCACCAGGTCGTCGGTGGCCAGCCGCTCGACCAGCCCCCCGTCCGGCCCGGGCTCGGCGGCCATCCGCATGATCCGCTCCAGCCCGGCGCCGTACAGCCCGACTACCTCGCGAACCAGTTGTTGCGCATGGTCATACGCGGCGGCCCCGCCCGCGGCGCAGGAATCCAGCAGTGTCTGGATCCGATCGCCAGCTGTGCGCCACTGCGTGTCGGTCTCGGGGTTCGCCGGGCGATCCGCCATGCGTCACTCCTTTAACGGTGCCGACCCGCTGCGCCCGGCTCCGCCATGTGTCACTCCGCAGCGGGTGACTGGGTGGGCGTGTGCAGTCTGTCGAGCGTCTTGCCCTTGCCCAGGTACATGTGCACACCACATGGCAGGCACGGATCGAAGCTGCGCACCGTGCGCATGACGTCGATCCCCTTGAAGCTGTCCCGGCCGTTCTCCTCGAAGATCGGTTGCCCCTGCACCGCGTCCTCGTACGGGCCTGGGGTGCCAAAACTGTCGCGGGGGTTGGCATTCCACGGTGTGGGCGGGTACGGGTGGTAGTTGGCGATCTTGCCGTCCCGGATCACCATGTGGTGGCTGAGCACGCCGCGCACCGCCTCGGTGAACCCGCATCCGATGGCCTCGTCGGGCACCTCGAAGCGCTCCCACGTCTTGGTGCGCCCGGCGCGGATCTCCTCGAGCGCCTTCTCGGCGAAGTGCAAAGCGCACGCCGCCGCGTAGGCCTGGAAGTAGGTGCGCGCCCGGTCACGTTCGATCGTGTTGCTGCCGTACTTGGGGATGTGCCACTCCAATTCGACGGGCCCCTTCAGCGCCGTCTTGGGCAGGTTGATCTTGACGCTGTTGCCGGTCGCCTTGACGTAACCGATGTCGACCAGGCCGGCCAGCGCCGTCGACCACAGCCGGGCCAGCGGGCCGCCGCCGGTGTCCAGCGCCAGGTGGTCCTTGCCGTCGAACCAGCGCGGTGACATCACCCAGCTGTACTTGCCGCCTTCCATGTCGCGCTTCTGCGGGTGCGGGTTGGTGTGCTGGTTCCACGGGTGGCGTCGGTCCACCGAGTTGCCCAGCGGATCGGTCTTGACGAACATCTCCTGGTCGGTCCAGTCGTCGTAATACGAACTGCCCAAAAGGATTCGGATGCCCAGGTTGATGTCCACCAGCGAATGGGTGACCAACTTGCCGTCCACCACCACGCCCGGGGTGACGAACATGGCGTTGCCCCAGCGCTCCATGTCCTTGTACTCGAAGTTGCACACCTCGGGGTCCTGGAAGGAGCCCCAGCAGCCCAGCAGGGTCCGGCGCAGCCCGACCTTCTCGTAGCCGGGCAGGGCCTCGTAGAAGAAGTCGAACAAATCGTCGTGCATGGGCACGACCTTCTTCATGAACTCGACGTACCGCATCAGGCGCGTCATGTAGTCGGTCATCAGCTGGACGGTCGCGACGGTGCCTACCCCGCCGGGGTAGAGCGTCGACGGGTGCACGTGGCGGCCTTCCATCAGGCAGAACATCTCTCGCGTCCAGCGGCTGACCACCAGCGCCTCGCGGTAGAACTCACCGCTGAACGGATTGAGCGAGCGCATGATGTCCGCGATCGTCCGGTACCCGTGGGCGTCCGCGTGCGGGGCGGGCGTCTTCTCGGCCAGCGACAGGATGCTCGGATTGGTCTCGGAGACCATCTTCTCGCAGAAGTCCACGCCGACCAGGTTTTCCTGGAAGATGTTGTGGTCGAACATGTATTCCGCGGCCTCGCCGAGGTTGACGATCCACTCGCCCAGATGCGGCGGCTTGACGCCGTAGGCCATGTTCTGCGTGTAGCACGAACAGGTGGCGTGGTTGTCACCGCAGATGCCGCAGATGCGGCTGGTGATGAAGTGGGCGTCGCGAGGATCCTTGCCCTTCATGAAGATCGAGTAACCGCGGAAGATCGACGAGGTGCTGTGGCACTCGACGACTTCCTTGTTCTCGAAGTCGATCTTGGTGTAGATGCCCAGGCTGCCCACGATCCTGGTGATGGGGTCCCAGGCCATGTCGACCAGTTGGCCAGGTTCCCGCTTGGCTTGGGTGGCTTCAGGGCTGATGGTTGTCATCGCGTTACTTCTTCCCGCTGGGGCTGCTTGCGCGTCGGCTGATGCGGCGACGGCTCTTCGGCTACGAATGTGGATAAGGAGCGCACCGACCCGGTAGGTGACCTACCAGGTGCGGCGCGCTCCAGTGGTGAGTTGGTCGCCGTTGTGGCGCCACCGCGGCTCCTTGTCGACGGTGCGTTCCGTGATACCCCTCAGACTGCGAATCACGGCTCCGTACAAGCCCGACGCGGTGCTCGAGATCTTGCCGCCCGGCGGTTCGTCCATGAACGGCATGAACTTGTCCGGGAACCCCGGCATGGTGCAGCCAATGCAGATTCCGCCGACGTTGGGGCAACCCCCGACGCCGTTGATCCATCCGCGCTTGGGCACATTGCATTTGACCACGGGTCCCCAACAGCCAAGCTTCACAATGCATTTCGGCGACCCGTACTCGGTGGCGAAGTCGCCCTGCTCGTAGTAGCCGGCCCGGTCGCAGCCCTCGTGCACGGTCTTGCCGAACAGCCACTGTGGCCGTAGCGCGTCGTCGAGCGGGATCATCGGTGCCTGACCGGTCGCCATGTACAGCAGGTAGGTCAACGTCTCCGACAGGTTGTCCGGGTGGATCGGGCAGCCCGGCACGCACACGATCGGGATGCCCGCCTTGCTCTTCCAGTCCCAGCCCAGGTAGTCCGGCACACCCATCGCCCCCGTCGGGTTGCCGGCCATCGCGTGGATGCCCCCGTAGGTGGCGCAGGTCCCCACCGCCACGATGGCGGTGGCCTTGGGCGCCAACCGGTCGAGCCACTCACTGGTGGTCATCGGCTGCCCGGTGGCGGGGTCGTTGCCGAAGCCGCACCAATAGCCCTCGTCCTTGATCTTCTCGTTCGGGATGGAGCCTTCGACCACGAGAACAAATGGTTCCAGCTCGCCGCGATCGGCTTTGAAGAACCACTCCAGGAAGTCGTCCGCGCCTCCGTTGGGTCCGCATTCGAAGTCGATCAGGGGCCAGTGCACCGCGACCTGGGGGAGTCCGGGCAACGCTCCCAAGGCGATCTCCTCGACGCTGGGCTGGGTGGCAGCAGTCAATGCCACCGAATCGCCGTCACAACTGAGGCCCGCGTTTATCCATAGAACATGGATCAATGTTTGTTCTGCCTTGACTGCTGCTTCCGTTGGCATGCTGCAGCTTTCCGGAGCCGGGCTGGGGCTCCTGGCGCCGCCGGAGTCGACCGTCGGCCCACTTGCGCAGCGCTATTTTTTGGGTCTACTCCCGCTATTGGGCGTTGTCAACGGTTCGACATTACTGATTAGTAGGCACGTGTTGTACAGTGGTGAAAAGCCTTGTCGCGCTTAGCTGATCCGCCGCGACGGTTGCGTCGAAACGGGGCGCTGCTCCTGCGAACGTTTCGCAGGAGTGCGCGGGCGGAGGCGCCGTTCAGTCCTCATCCGTGGCGAAGCGCCGCAGCCAGCCGAACCACGCGGCCATACCATCGCCGGTGCGGGCACTGACCGGCAAAATCGACGCTGTCGCATTGACTTTGCGGACGTGGGCGATGTAGCTGTCGACGTCCACGTCCAGGTGGGGCACCAGGTCGATCTTGTTCAGCAGCACCACGTCGACAGACCGGAACATCACCGGATACTTCAGCGGCTTGTCCTCGCCCTCGGTCACCGAGTAGACCATGGCCTTGGCGTGTTCGCCGACGTCGAATTCCGCCGGGCAGACCAGATTGCCGACGTTCTCGATGACCACCAAATCCAGCGCGGCCAGGTCGAGGCCGCGCAGTGCCCGGTTGACCATGGGCGCGTCGAGGTGGCACTCGCCACCAAATCCGTTGCTGGTGTTGAGCAGTGACACCTGGGCGCCGCGGCCCCTGAGCTTGGCCGCGTCCAGGTCGGTGGCGATATCGCCCTCGATCACCCCGATGGCCAGGTCGCCGGCGAGTTCGTCGAGAGTGGCCTGCAGGATGGTGGTCTTGCCGGAGCCCGGGGAGCTCATCAGGTTGAGGGTGCGTACCCCGTTGCGCTCGAACGCCGCCCGATTGGCGTCGGCCCGCATGTCGTTCTCGGCGAAGATCGCCTCCAGCACCTCGACGCGCTGGCCGCCGGTCTGATAGCGGCTATGGTCGCCGCGGTCGTGGTCGTGCGGGAGGTCATCGTGGGAGTGGGTGTGCACGGTCCCGTCGTCGTGCCGATGAAATCTACCCATCGTCAACGCCTTTCACGAGACATCTTTTTCATGACACGTCCAGCGAGGTCACCAGGAATTCGTCGCCGCGCAGCACCTCGACGTCGGGACTGTCACACCGCGGACACCAGATCGACCAGGGCGAGGTGATCTCGGACTGCCCGCCGCAGGCGCGGCACCGGACTTCGGCGCCGACGCATTCGAGTTCGAGTTCGGCGTCCGGCATGTCCTCGGCGTCGCGGACGAGCGTCCAGCAGAAGGACAGCGACTCGGGCACCACCTGGCGCAGCGCACCGACCCGCACCCGCACCACGTCGACGTGGCGGCCGGCGGCGTGATCCCTGACCACACCGGCGATCGCTTCACACAGCGACAGCTCGTGCATCGCCGATCACCGGCGATCCGCGAGCCGGGCGCAGGCCAACGAGCCCATGAGCACTGTTCTACACCCGAACGGCGATTTGCGGTCAGGCTCTTGGTCGACTCAGGAGGTCCACTTCTCTTCGATGCGTCCGTAGCGCCAGACGAGAAGGGCCACCGCCCAGGTGGCGACGAACATGGCGACGACGATGTAGCCGATCGCGTTGAGGTCCAGCCCGCCGATCCAGCTCCAGAACGCGCCCCGCCAACCGAACTGGTCGGCGAACAGGACGAGCAGTTCAATGCTGCCGATCACCCACGCGACGGCCACCGACAGCGCGGTGATGGTGATGTTGTAGTAGATCTTGCGCACCGGATTGGAAAAGGCCCAACCGTAGGCGAAATTCATGAACGAGCCATCGATGGTGTCCAGCAGGCACATGCCCGCGGTGAACAGCACCGGCAGGCACATGATGGCGTACCAGGGCAGCCCGGCCGCGGCGCTGGTGCCGGCCAGCACCAGGAGGGCGATCTCGGTGGCGGTGTCGAAACCAAGCCCGAACAACAGCCCGACGGGATAGCAGTGCCAGGACTTGGTGATCGACTTGGTGAAGCGGCCGAGCAACCGGTTGATCAGCCCACGGTTGCCCAGTTGCCGTTCCAGTTCGGCCGCGTCGGTGTCGGGATCGTATTCGCCCCGCCGCAGTCGGGTGAACACCCGCAGGATTCCGACCAGGACGATGAGGTTGAGCAGCGCGATGGCGTAGAGGAACACGCCCGAGACGCTGGTGCCGATCAGCCCGGTGTAATGGTGCAGCGTCGAGGAGTCGTCCTCGACCGGGCCGACGACCGCCTTCACCCCGCACGCCAGCAGCAAGGCCAGCCCGAACACCACAGTGGAGTGACCCAGGGAGAAGAAGAACCCCACCGCCAGCGGGCGTTGCCCATCGTTCATCAGCTTGCGGGTGGTGTTGTCGATAGCGGCGATATGGTCGGCGTCGAACGCGTGCCGCATGCCCAGGGTGTAGGCCGTCAGTCCGATGCCGACACCAAATGCCTTACCGCCCAAGCTGTATTGGGCCGGTGCCACGAGCAGAATCATGGTGAGCCAGCCGAGCAGGTGTAGCGCGACGATCACCGCCAGCATCGTCGCCAGCCGCCACCGCTCCGCCCGCGTCAGGGCGCCGCGAAGCCTGCTCGGTCGCGACGGCCGCCGGTCGATCTCGGTGCTGGCCACTGGGGTCCTTCCGGCGCGTCCTTGCGGTATCGGCTGAGACAACCGGCACGACTGTAAGTACCGCGGCTCGCCAGATGCAAGTGAGTCGCAGGAATTCGCGTGCCGCCGATCGCGCCCGGGACTGGCGATCCGGCCGCATGGGGACGACACTGAACCGGTGACGCCCAACCCGTCGGTACTGGATGCGTCGGTCACCGAGCGGATCGGCGATCTGCTGCGCGCCCGGGGGCTGCGGCGGATGGCCTCGCGAATTCAGGTGCTGGCGGTGCTCGAGCCCGTCAACGGTCACCTGCCGGTCGCCGAGATCGACAAGCGGCTGCGCGAATGCCTGCCGCCCGGAACCCATGCGCCCGACGTGGCGACCGTCTACCGCACGGTGACGACGCTGGTCGACCAGGGGGTGTTGCACGCGCTGACGCTCGAGGGCGGCGTGACGACCTACGGGCTGGCCACCGCGCCGCACCATCACGCGGTATGTACGAACTGCGGCACCATCATCGAGGTGCCCGCCCGGCAGCTGAGTTCGGCGCTCGAGCACGCGATGGCGGGCAGTTCCTTCGCGCTCTCGGAGGCGGCGGGGCTGACGTTGCACGGCCTGTGCCCGCAGTGCCAGGACGACGAGGGCGACGCGCGCTCGCGCCTGCGCTGAGGTCAGCGCAGGCCCAGTAGGGCGTTCTCCACCACCTCGGGCAGCGCCGGATGGATCCAGTACTGGCCGCGGGCCATCTCCGGCGCGGTGAGTCCGAAGCTCATGGCCTGGACCAACGGCTGAATGATCGACGATGCCTGGGTTCCCATGATGTGCGCGCCCAGCAGCCGCCCGGTCCCGCGCTCGGCGATGAGCTTGACGATCCCGGTGGTGTCCTCCGACGCCCAGCCGTAGGCGACGTCGGCGTAGTCCTGAATCTTGGTCGAGATCTTGAAACCCTGTGCGAAGGCTTCGTTTTCGGTCAGCCCGACGTAGGCGATCTGCGGATCGGTGAACACCGCCGACGGCACGTAGCGGTGGTCGGTGAGTGCCATCGCGTCGGTGTCGTCCCAGTCGCAGAGCAGGTTGTGCTGCACGACGCGCGCCTCGTGGTTGGCGACATGCTTGAGCTGATACGGCGAGGAGACGTCGCCGAGGGCGAAGACGCCACGCGCCGTGGTGCGCTGGTAACAGTCGACGGCCACCAGGCCGTCCTCGACGGCGACACCGGCCTGCTCGAGGTCGAGTCGATCGGCGTTGGAGACCCGCCCGGTCGCCACCAGCAGCGCGTCGGCGAGCACCGTGTGCCCGTTGTCGAGTTCCACCGCGACGTCCGAGCCCCGGTTCTCGGCGCCCACGACGTTGCGGTGGGTGTGCAGCTCCCATTTGCTCGACGCGATGCGGGTGAAGCGCTTGCACACGATGTCGTCGCAATGCCGCAGCAGGGCAGAGCCCCGGATCACCAGGGTGACCCGCGAGCCCAGCGAGGAGAAGATGTGGGCGAATTCGGCTGCCACGAAGCCGCCCCCGACGATCACCAGATGCTCGGGCAGCTCCGAGATTCGCATGATCGTGTCGCTGGTGTAGTACCGGGCGCCGCACTCGAGGATCGCCGGGGGCACCACCGCTCGTGCCCCGGCGGCGATCACCACCTGGTCGGCCGCGAATTCGTCGCCCGCATCGGTGCGCAACAGGTAGCGGCCGTCGGCCTGCACGCCGCCGAATCGGGTGCGCTGGGACGACATCGTCTCGCGCGTCTTCGGGCGCATCGACCCGATCGGGGTCAGCGGTGAGGATTACCGGAACGCCGCACCCAACATCGATGTCTACAAGCAGCGCACCCGATTCGGCGGCGTGCAGGCCGACGGCCGCTACCTGTTGCGCACCGATGCGGGCGACGAATTCGCGGCCGACCAGGTGGTGATCGCCGCCGGGGCACGAGCGGTGGTGCCCCCGGCGATCCTCGAGTGCGGCG
>NZ_LZKV01000206.1:0-23295 GCF_001672995.1 Mycobacterium sp. 1482292.6
TCTGAACTGCACGAATGCTGGTGCGCGATACTGGGATTGAACCAGCGACCCTTCCGCGTGTGAAGCGCTCTCCCACTGAGCCACGGGACCGGCGCCGAGACGGCGAACGACGTCGAAGACTAGCACGCGCCGGCCCCGACAATACCGGCCGCATCGTGTGACGGGTCGACGCGATAGCCTAGACACGGCTCGTACCAAGAAATTTGTATGTGCCCGCTCACGTGGACTATCGTCGTGCTTCGCACCGGGCGACGATGTCGTCCGAGGCGCGCGGATGTAGCGCAGTTGGTAGCGCATCACCTTGCCAAGGTGAGGGTCGCGGGTTCGAATCCCGTCATCCGCTCGAAGGTGCAAGTGGCGTGGACCCCAACGGTGGAGTGGCCGAGTGGTGAGGCAACGGCCTGCAAAGCCGTGCACACGGGTTCGATTCCCGTCTCCACCTCCAAGCTTTTGGTTTCCCGGCGCGATTAGCTCAGCGGGAGAGCGCTTCCCTGACACGGAAGAGGTCACTGGTTCAATCCCAGTATCGCGCACCAGCATTCGTGCAGTTCAGATGTGATTTTGGGAATCTGAGCGGGCATCACGCCCGATACGTGCCCAACCGTTGGCAACTCCATTGCTTCGGGTGTTGCTTGCTGCACTGTCCGCCGGTGTGAAGCGCCCCTCAACGATCTATCTCGCCCGGCTAGCAGCTTCCAGGCGCTTGCGGCGGATGGCCGCGCGGCAGGCGTGGCTGCAGTGGCGTCCATCGGCACGGTGCGCAAGGAACGCTTGCGCAGTAGCCGCAAGGGCCGGGGCAGACGATTGGTTGCCAGGCCTCGGTGTGCTGAGGATAGCCCTGACCATGTCGGTCGCACCGACTCTCCCGAGGACGTAGCGCTGGCGCATCGCCGCGGGCGGACTAATTACTACAAGATAGAGGAGTCGTCAAGGGAATCCGAGAAACCCATATGAACCTCATCGCAAACATGGGACACTGTCCCAGTCAACCGTACGACGCACGGTGAACGGAGGTGCAGTCGGCAATGACGACCCCAGGACCCCTGCCCACGATCAGCGGGAAGTGGGTTCGGCTCTTCCGTTTCTTGTATGACCGCGTTATATCGAAGGTCTACAATATCATTCAATATCCGATGATTCCGCTGAAAAGCGCAGCGGTAAATGAGTTGGATCTTAAGCCTGGCGACCATGTGATCGTATTCTGCTGTGGGACCGGTCTCGAATTTTCCTTCATACAGTCGCGCATTGGCCCTGAAGGGGAGATCCTCGGCATCGACTGGTCAGATGGAATGTTGGAGCGGGCTCGCCACATGATCGCCGAAAAAGGTTGGACGAACGTCAAATTGGTCAAAGGCGACGTTACCGCTTTACCCTTAGGCGTCATTGACAAGGCGTCTTACGACGCGGGGATATGCACGTTAGGCCTGTCCATCATCAGTGACCCTGAAAAGGCATTCCAAGTACTCAAGAATGCTGTGAGAGCAGGAGGGAACATAGTAATCGGTGATGTCTGTTCGTTTTCCGGACTGAAATCAGTTCTGAATCCGATCCGTACCCTCGGAGACCTTCCAGCGGGCAACACGTACAGCAGCCTGGCGCACAGCCGCGTATTCGCTGAAAGTTTGCAATCGCGTTTGTTGGACGTACACGTTAAATGGCACCTTGGTGGGGGGTATTACATTGCGTCAGGCAGAGTTCCGGATCAGACATGAACGAAACACAACAGACCTCAGATACGTCCGCTCCTTAAGAAATCCATTCGTTTGTTGACGGCGGAGAATGGAGTGCACGGGCACCGACGAGCCTGGGCGGCCCCAAGATCATCCGGCTCCATGACGCAGCGTCAACGTCGTTGCGCAGCAAACGATCTCGATATTTCAGCCAGCCCCCGATATTCCGCGTTTCCCCGAAATCTCCGGGTTTTCCCTCGAATCTCTTCCGCCCTCCTGCCTCGGCGCGCCGCTGGCCCGGTTCGAGGCGTCGATCGCGTTGTCGGGGGTGACATCGCGCTTTCCGTGCGCACGTCTTGATGGCCCGGCGTTTTCCTTGCCCGCAGGGCCCGCCGCGCGGGGAGAAACGCGCGAACACTTCTGGGCGAAACTTTCGCCGCCTCAGCACAAGTGAAGTAGTGCACTACTCGTGCCCGCGCCCAAGATCGCGGACACGATCGAGCCATGAAAGACAACCTTGCACCGCCCAGCGGGGCGACCATGGTCGACGAATGGGACAACCTCGGACCGGCCTTCAGGGTGTTCGACGGCCCGGAGTGGAGCATCGACCACCCCGGCCACGGGCAACCGGCCGAGATCGTGGTCTCCGTCATCGGGCGGCAATACGTTGACGGGCACGCCGAGTGCCAGGTCGTCATCGACTGTCCCGACACCCCGATCATCGCGCCAGCCGCAGCCCGGCAGCTGGGCAGGGCGTTGATTGCCGCGGCGGACGCCGCGCACGGATGACTGTGTCCGCATGGCCGGCGCCGACCAGGGGGCGGCACCGACCGATTCTTGGCGACCCTCAGTCGCTGGTGTGCACGATCAAGACGTCGGTCTTGGCCCTGCGGGAAACGGCGGACGGGACCGAACCCAGCAGCCGCCCGGCGACGCTGCTCAGTCCGACATTCCCGACGACGAGCAGGTCGGCGTCGACCTCCTTAGCCAGGTCGACCAGCACGTTGATGGGGGCACCGACGACCGACTTCTCCTCCACGTCCTTGGCCCCGGCCTGGTGCGCGCGCTCCCTGGCGTCCCGCAGGATCCTGTAGTAGGGCGCCTCCCCCACCGTCCGGTAGTCCTGACCGTGGTCGCTACCCGGCGGGATGGCGTAGCGGCCGCGTTCCTCGGGAACGGGAAGATGTGCCGTCACAACGATCAATTTCGCGCCGTGATCCGCGGCGATCGCGGCCGCGCGCGCCACCGCGCGCAGCGACGAGTCCGAACCATCCGTGCCGACCACAACGGTCTGATAGGCGCTCATTCTCATGCAGTGTAAGGCCCACTGCGACCCGCGAGAGAGAAATCGGGCAGACCCCCAAATTCGTGGTTGTTAATCGCCGCGAACACGCAATAATGCCAGCATGCGTCTGATCTACGCCGCTGCGGCGGTCGGCATCGCTATTGCTGTGTCGATGGGGGCGCCGCCGGCTCACGCTGACTCCGGCGTCCCCGGTTACGTCCAGTGCGTGGGCGGCGATGCGAAGCCCCCACCACCGGGAGTAAGCGCCGAGACTTGGTTCCCCAGCCTGCACGTTATCGACAACGACATCGGCTCTGGCATTCCCTCCGAAGAAGTAGTTCGGCGGTTGATCAACATGGGGGTCAAGCCCGACGACGCCGCTACCCGAGTGCGGTGTTATCTGGCCAACCTGCCGCACTAAAGCGACTGCCCCTTCTTGAAATGGTTATGCGGCAACGCTTTTCACGCCTCTTGTTGTCGAAATGCGGGACGGGCGCCAGTACGAGCTCGCGGTCAAATCTGCGAATGCGTTATCTTCTGGCAGTGACCAGACCCGCTCACATGAGCGCACTCGCGGCGACGCTGGCGCTGACGGCCTATTTCACTGCGCCCCAGGGCACCGCCGACCCGACAACCCAACAGCCGCCGTTCCCGACGGGAAAATCCGGCACCAGCATCCACGTCACGGAGTACAGCACCGCAACCGCCGACGTCACGCTCAACAACGCGACGTGGATCTCGTCCGGCTGCTCCAGCGGCGGGGGCTGCACCGTCATCGAGGTAACCATCGAAGGCAAGTCCAACGCGCCGTTCAACTACAGCCAGTCCTCCCTGACCGCCTCCTCTTCCCCCTGGCGGCAGGACCCGAACCGCGATGTCGAGAGCGGCTCATCGCTCGTCGACTACCAGAAGATCAACAAGACGCCGCCGCTGCGCGCGGGCAGCGTCACCAACGGCCAGACCGCCCACGGATTCGTCGCCTACGACGGCAACGTCAAGCAGGGCGACGTTTACATCGAGTTCAACGATCCCAATGCTCCGGCGGCCCCGACCCCGTTGGCGGGCTGGAAAGTGCACACCTGAGCGGAGCCGTCACCGCCACGTCTTCGGGACCCTTGTCCCATAACAGGTTCGATCGCCTGACTAGCCGCCGGACGAAGACTTGGTGGGGTCCTCCGCCTCCGCCAACGCGACCGCGCTTTCCCGGTGATTGTTCGCTGCGGCCTGCCAATGCTCATCGGCCTTGTCCTGTAGTTGCTCAGGATCGCCGATTCCCTCCATGGCCGCGCGCTGCAGATTGTTTGCCGTCCGCTCATGCGCGCGTGCGGCTTCGTCGTGTCCGCGAGAGGCAGCCAGATGCGCTTTCTCGGCGCGCTCCATGGCGTCCTGCGCATACCGGCGCGCCCGGTCGACCGAATCCCCGGAAGAACCCTCGCCGGCGGCCAATTCGGCGCGCCGTTGCCGCAGCTGTTCAATCCGCTGTCCCGCCCTCGCTGCCCGCTCCCGCGGCTCGGGAATCCCTGCGTCTCGCCGTGCATCCATCAGCTGTTGATTCTCGTGGCACGCGACATGATTCGACTCCGTTATTTCGCGCGGAACTGGAAGCGCTGCCCGATGCCCTTGGCCATTCAACGTATCCATTTCGCGCGGTAGGTGTCGACGAATCCCGCCGATTTCACACCGCGATCCCGAGTTTCGAAACCGGTCGGCGCCACCGCCACCCTGAACCGAGGGCCGCTAGCTACCCACGCGCTCGGCGGTCATGTTCATGTCGATGGTCCCTTGGCACGCGCCGCTCAAGATGTCGGTGTGCATGACGCCGGCCAGCGTTCCGTCGGGTTGGGGCGTGTAGTGCACCTCGGCCCGGGCCGGATTCCACTGGATCGTGGTATCGGGCATCATGCAGTCCCACTGAAAGTCGTTGGCCTGCGACCACGACTTTCCATCCCAGGTGAACTGAACCGGCTGCGGCACCGTCGGGTTGGTGGGCGGCGGGCCGCTGACGATGGTGGCGACGCACTTGCCGTTCGTGCAGCTCGAACGGATACCGTAGGTCTCGGTGTGCTGCACCTCCGGGTCGCCGACGGCCATGCTGGTCCCGGCCTTCGGGCCGACCATGAACGTGATCGCGTACTGGCCATTCCAGGACGGATTGTCGGCGAAAGCCGTCGGGATAAACCACACGGAAATTGCGAACGGCACCGCCGATAAACCGACGACGGATTTCACACGGTGCGGCGTCATCGTTCCTCCTGCGGGTCCGTACTCAGTCAATAGTCGTATGCCGAGCCGTCGCCGACAAGATGCCGGCGATAACCCGAATTCCGGCGCCCTACCAGCCCCACTCGTCGTCGTCCAGAACATCAACGGTCAGGGCGTTGTCGGCGGGGCCCTTCGTCCCATAGGTAAAGGTCAGCAGGGTGCGGTCGTCGTCGAGGGGTTCGGTCGCGACGACGGTGGCGTGCCCGACCTTCATGCGGATCCGGTCGCCGGGCTTCAATTCGTCGACGCGTTTAAGCGTCACACCCGACCAATCGGTGAAGTGCTGGTGCTGCAGACACTTTGGCGATTCATCGCCCTCCTTCACGACCGAGTCTTCCGGCCTGAAAGCGCATTTGCGGACCGCCTGACCCCGCAATTTCGCGCGGCACAGCGGCGGGTTGCAATATACCCCGGTGTCGAATTGCGGTCCGGCGCCACGGCCGGAGCACAATGTGAGGCGTGAGTTGGACGAGGTATACCGGCAGAGCGCTCGCGGATATCACCCTGGACGGCGACGCGTTGCATGCCGAGCTCGAAGACTTTATCCGCGTGGACAATCCGCATCTGACCGATGTTCGCCTCGAGCGGGCCACGGCGACCGAGACGGACAGCGCCGGACCGTCCAAGCGGTGGTACGAAGTCACTTACCTGGCTGAAGACCCCGAAGGCAATTCGTAACATGCTCAGGAGCGCGCCGATGCGACCGGTCATTGCCGTCGTGGCTGCGGTCGGTTGCGCGATCGCCGCGCTGCCCGTGCCGATGGCCCGGGCCGACGACGGCTTCGTCGCCCTCGCCGTGTCGGTGGGGAGCGGACGAGCCGCCGGCTGGGGCACCGGGGCCAGTCAGGACCAGGCGAACCAAGTCGCGCTCGCGCACTGCACCGCCGAGGCCCGTGACGTCTGTGAAGTGGTGGCCGGCACCCGCAATGGCTGCGCATCGGTGGCGTTCGACCGCCTCTCCGGCCGGTTCCAGGGCGGTTCGGGGCCCGACGCCACCGCATCCACCGCCGACGCGCTGGCCAAGCTGGGTTCCCCCAACGGGCACATCAAGGCCACCCACTGCTCGTCCTGAAATCTGCCTCGCCGCGAGAAGTACACCGCGATGTCGACTATCGTTCATGGAAGTCGTCCTTGACTGCACGCCGACGGGTCCGCGCACTGAGGGGAGGCCATGACTGTGACGAAGACCGGGAAGTGGCCGGCGCTCTGCGCGGTTTTCCTGTCCGCTGCCTTGGCGTTCGCGGCGCCCGCCTCAGCGGATGACACCGACGACGCGTTCGTCGCGGGCCTCTCCAAGGGCGGAATCACCATGCCCGACAACGACGATGCGATTGCAAAGGCCCGCACGGTGTGCGCCAGCATCGCCACCAACCCGAACGCCTCGGTGTTGGCGATCCAGCTGGCCAGGCAAACGGACCTCTCGGTCAAGCAGTCCGCCTACTTCGTCGGCCTGTCGATAGCCACCTATTGTCCGCAGTACAAGGAGGACATCGACCCGTCGGTCACCTGGCTGCTGCCGGGCCCCCCGCTCATGTGAGCGCACCCTGCTGCGGTGCAAGGGATTTGGCCGTTCAGCAGTGGTCGGTCCAGCACCGCTGCAGGGGGCAGTACGTCGAATGCGCAAGGCTCACCATGGATCCGACGTCTCCGAAGGTGACATTCCTGGGGTCCAGGATCTGGTGGATGCTCTGGGAGATCTGCTCATAGGTCCAGCCCCAGCCGATGTCATCACAGATCAGGCGCCCCATCCCGGTAAGGGCGGCGTCGTGATCGGGCGGCCAACTGAAGCCGGCGGCACGCAGTTGCGACAGGTACGCGTCGTCGAGGGGATCGGCGGTGGCAACCGCGGCGCTGGTAATCAGAGCCGCGCCCAACATGACGGGGAGGGCCAACGCGGCCAGCCGGCGAGCTGAGGAGGACATCATGCGCTTCCTTTCTTCGGGGCGTTCACGATGCCGTCGACCCATAGCGGCACGAAGACGAAGAATAGGCACAATCGGGAAAAAGCGCCTTATGAACGGCTGAATAATCGGATTTTCAAGCCGTCACCGCAGTCGGCTCAGCCTCGCGCGGGCAGACCGCCCTCATACGCCGTGGTCAACCAGAACAGGGTGCGCTCGATACCCGGCACGATTTCGGTGACGTCGATCTCCCCCTGAGCGAATCGGGTGAGCAGCCCGTAGACGACGCCGGTGAGGATGAGCTCGAGATCTTTGGCGAATCCCGGCTCCGCTTGCGCCAGAACGGCTTTGGCGACGGGAACGACGGCGTCGACGCCACGCTGGATGAGCCGCTTTCCGCCGGGCCCCGACCGGGCCTGGAAGTAGGAGCGCAGCATCACCGGATGCCGTTCCCACGGCTCGAAGATGGTCCGCATCACGTGCATCAGGTCCACATAGATCGACTCACCGGGCAGATCGTCGATCAGCGACGGCAGGCGCGCATAGCGATTGGCGTCCATCCACCCGTCCAGGGCCGCGACGATCAGCTCGTCGCGCGTGCGATACCGCTTGTAGATGGTCGCCAGGGAAACCCGCGCCCGCCGGGCCACCTCGCGCAGCTGAACGGCCTCGTAGCCCTCGCTGTCGAGCATCTCGACCACGATGTCCAGGATCGGGTCGGTCCGCGGCCTGGACGCGCCGTTCTCGGCATCCACTGCCGCCCCTGTCGCCGTCATGAGTAACCATGTTACTGTGCGCAGGTGAGTAACGGCGTTACTCTGCCCTGATCTGGGCCGACGAACAGAGAGGACGCGCGCCGTGGGGTCTATAGATGGCAAGGTCGCCTTCATCACCGGGGTGGCGCGCGGCCAGGGTCGCAGCCACGCCGTGCGGCTCGCGCGCGAGGGCGCCAACATCATCGGCATCGACATCTGCGCCGACATTCCGGCCAACGGTTACCCGATGGCCTCCCACGAGGAGCTGGACGAGACCGTCGCGCTGGTCGAAGAAGCCGGCGGCAAGATGCTGGGCACGGTCGCCGACGTCCGCGACTTCGAGCAAGTCAAGGCCGCAATGGATGCCGGAGTCGAGCACTTCGGCCGCCTCGACATCGTGCTGGCCAATGCCGGGATCGCGCCGCTGGCGTTTCGCCAGTTGAGCATCGAGGAGGAGCTGGCGCAGTGGCGGGCGGTCACCGGCGTCAACCTCGACGGGGCCTATCACACGGCGTGGGCGGCCGTCCCGCACCTGTTGGCCGGCAACCGCGGCGGGGTCATCATCTTCACCAGCTCGACCGCCGGCATCAAGGGCTTCGGCGGCCTGCAGGGCGGCGGACTGGGCTACGCGGCGTCCAAACACGGGATCGTCGGGCTGATGCGCACCCTGGCCAATGCCCTTGCACCGCTGAGCATTCGGGTCAACACCGTGCACCCGACCGCAGTGAACACGATGATGGCCACCAACGACGACATGACCGAGTTCCTGGAGAGGAATCCCGGCGCGGGTCCCCATCTGCAAAACCCGATGCCCGTCGGCATGCTGGAACCCGAAGACGTCAGCGCCGCCATCGCCTACCTGGTCTCCGACGAGGCGAAGTACGTCACGGGCGTGACCTTCCCCGTCGACGCGGGCTTCTGCAATAAGGTTTGATACGCGGATGACGACGAACAACGCAGCCGGCCGGGTCGCGGGCAAACGGGTCTTGATCACCGGCGCCGCGCGCGGCATGGGACGCTCGCACGCGGTGCGGCTGGCCGAGGAAGGCGCCGACTGCGTCCTGGTGGACATCTGTTCCACCCCAGCGGGTTTGGAATACCCACTGGCCACCGAAGACGACCTGCACGAGACCGCGCAACTGGTGGAGAAACACGGCCGGCGTGCGATCACCAAAGTCGTCGACGTCCGCGACGAGACCGCCATGAAATCGGCGGTCGACGACGCCGCCGGCGAACTCGGCGGACTCGACGGCGCGGTCGCCAACGCCGGCGTGCTCACCGTCGGCACCTGGGACACCACCACCGCCGAGCAGTGGCGACTGGTCGTCGATATCAATCTCATCGGCGCCTGGAACACCTGCGCGGCCGCACTCCCCCACCTGGTCGCCCGGGGCGGCGGGAGCGTGGTCAACATCAGCTCGTCGGCCGGCATCAAGGGCACGCCGCTGCACGTGCCCTACACCGCCTCCAAGCACGGCATCGTCGGCATGACCCTGGCGCTGGCCAACGAGCTTGCCGCACAGAATATTCGGGTCAACACCGTGCACCCCACCGGGGTGGCCACCGGGATGGCGCCCCCGAGCATGCACACCCTGATCGCCGAGCAACGGCCCGACCTGGTGCCCATCTTCCTCAACGCGCTGCCCGCGCCGCTGATCGAAGCGTCCGACGTGAGCAACGCGGTGTTGTATCTGATCTCCGACGAATCCCGTTACGTCACAGGGCTGGAACTGAAGGTCGACGCCGGTGTCACCATCCGATAGGGCTCCGATGAACGACGGTGCGCGACGCGAACGCGGGATGCGTACCTTCGCCGAGGTGATGACGATCGACCCGCCCGACGCCGACAGCCCGTATGCGGGCGGATTGATCGACTTCGTCTTCGGCGAGGTCTGGTCGCGACCGGGCCTGTCCCGCCGCGATCGACGGTTCGTCACGCTGGCCTGCGTCGCGGCCGCCGACGCGCAGGCGCCGCTGGAGCAGCACGTCTACGCCGCACTCAACAGCGGCGACCTGACCATCACCGAAATGCGGGAGACCGTCCTGCATTTCGCGGTCTACGCGGGCTGGCCGAAGGCGTCCCGATTCAACATCGCCGTGGATGTGCAATGGGCCAAGATCGCCGGGGAGCGCGGCGAGGCGGCCCCTCCCCCGGAACCGCTGCTGCCGCTGGTCACCGCCAGCGACCCCGAGCAGCGACTGCGGGGCGGCGAAGAGTCGTTCAAGGAGATCAACTGCCTGCCCTTCGCGCCGATGCGGGACAACCCCTACTCGGGAGCGGGCATTCTGAATTTCGTCTTCGGCGAGATGTGGTTGCGGCCCGGCCTGGGCATGAAGGAACGCCGCCTGATCACCGTGGCCTGTGTCGCGTTCCAGGACGCCGAAATCCCGATCATGTCCCACGTGTACGCGGCGCTCAAGAGTGGCGACGTGTCCTTCGAGGAGATGGACGAACTGGCGCTGCAGTTCGCCGCCTACTACGGCTGCGCCAAGGCCGACTACCTCAACCAGGTGATCGCCGAACAGAAGCAGCGGGTGACGGCCGAAAACCAGGCCGATCACACCACCGTCGGCTGACAGCACACCGGAAGGCATCCCGCCATGACGGCCACCGCGACCTCACCGCCCCGCTCGGGCGCGTTACTCATTGGCACAGAACGCATTACCACCGCCTCGGGCGGCAGCTATGAGCACGCCTACCCCGGCACCGGCGCGCTCAACGCGACCATCCCGCTGGCCGGTCACGACGAGATCGACAGGGCCGTCGACAGCGCCTGGGACGCGCATCGCGAATGGGTCTCCTATCCCGTCGACCGCCGCCGCGACCTGCTGTTCGCGCTGGCCGACGTGGTGCGCGACCACTTCGCGGAGCTGACCGAGCTCAACGTGCACGATTACGGCGTCCCGGTGTCGGTCGCCGGCAACTCCGTACTGACCGAGCGGTTCCTGCGGTACTACGCCGGTTACGCCGACAAGACCCACGGCGCAAGCACTCCCGTGGCCGGTGCCTTCGACGTCAACCTCGTCGAACGCGAACCGTACGGCGTCGTCGGCGTCATCGCCCCCTGGAACGGGCCGCTGGTGGTGGCCGGCGCGGCCGTGGCGCCCGCACTGGCGGCGGGAAACGCGGTCGTCCTCAAGCCCTCCGAGCTGGCGTCGTTGGCGCCCTTGCGCTTTGGTGAACTCTGCCTCGAAGCGGGCCTGCCGCCGGGATTGGTCAACGTGTTGCCGGCCGGCCCCGCGGGCGGTGACGCGCTGGTGCGTCATCCCCGGATCGGCAAGATCCACTTCACCGGCGGCCAGGCCACCGCCCAGAAGGTGCTGCAGGCCGCGTCGCACCATCTCACCCCGGTCACAGCCGAATTGGGCGGCAAGTCAGCCTATCTCGTGTTCGCCGACGCCGACCTGGATACGGCCGCCGTCATCGCCGCCCATCAGGGGCCCATCACCCAGGCCGGCCAAAGTTGCGCCTGCGCCTCGCGCATTCTCGTCGAGGCGTCGGTGTACGCGAGCTTCGTGGACAAACTCGTGGCGACGGTGCGGGCCGCCAAGATCGGTGATCCGCTGCAACCCGACGTCATGCTCGGTCCCGTCATCACCGAAGCCGCCGCCGACCGCATCCTCGGCGTCATCGACCGGGCGGTCGGCGATAAGGCCGGTGAGCTGGTCACGGGCGGACGCAGGCTCGGTGGCGAGTTGGCGTCCGGTTATTTCATCGAGCCGACGATCTTCGCCAACGTCGACAATCGGTCGGCGCTGGCGCAGACCGAAACCTTCGGGCCGGTGGCGTCCGTCATCCCCTTCGCCGATGAGGCCGAGGCGGTCAGGATCGCCAACGATTCACGCTACGGCCTCAATGCCTTCGTGGCGACGTCCAACCTGGAACGTGCACATCGGGTTGCGCGTCAGCTGCAGGCGGGTTCGGTGTGGGTGAACCGGCACAGCGACATCGAGCCGCAGGGCCCCTACGGCGGCTACAAGCAGAGCGGGTTCGGCCGCACCGGCGGCGTCGAAGGCCTGTATGAGTTTTTGCAGGTGAAGAACATTCGCATCGGCATGAGCTGACACCGCTAGTTTCGGCCCCGACGGCATTTGCTGTCGTGAAATATTATGCAAATCAAGTATTTCCGCTAGAGGGGTAGAGTCGCGGGCATGAGTTTGGTCGAGTGGCTGAGGACGCCGCGCTACTTGCGGACGCGTTTCATGATGGAAACGCGTCCGCTGAACCGCCTGGAGATGGAGATCGTGTTCCTCGAGGTCGCCGCCCGTGACGCGTTGGTACGCCTGCCCGTGGCGTTCATGATCCTGCCCAAGGCCCCCCGGCCCTGGCGCGATGGCCCGTCCACCCCGGAACAGGGCAAGTAGAGGTTCCACGCGGGACTTGGGAGCCGCGACCGAGTCGGGCATGCTGACGGTATGCACGTGAGCAGCGGAGTACGCGACCCGGCGGCCAGTTTCCCCCTCGACACCGCGGCGGACGACGCCGGCGAGCGCCGGCAGGCCAACCGCGCCGTCGCCGTCAGCGCCGTCGGGCTGGCGCTGACCGGCCTGGTCGAATTGGTGATCGCGCTGGTGTCCGGTTCGGTGGCGTTGCTGGGCGATGCGCTGCACAACCTGTCGGACGTGTCCACCAGCGCCCTGGTGTTCATCGGCTTCCGCGCGTCGCGCAAGCTGCCCACCGAGCGGTATCCCTACGGCTACGAACGCGCCGAAGATCTCGCCGGTATCGGTGTGGCCGTGGTGATTTGGGGCAGCGCCGTGGTCGCCGGTTTCGAGAGCGTCACCAAGTTGCTCCGCCACGGCGGCACCGGCTACGTGAGCTGGGGCATCGGCGCGGCCGTCGTGGGCGTAATCGGCAATCAGCTGGTGGCCCGCTACAAACTGGTGGTGGGCAGGCGAATTCGGTCGGCGACCATGGTGGCCGACGCCAAGCATTCGTGGCTGGACGCGCTGTCGTCGGGCGGCGCGGTGCTCGGGCTGATCGGCGTGGCACTGGGGTGGGGCTGGGCCGACGCCGTCGCGGGGATCGTGGTCACCGGGTTCATCTGCCACGTCGGCTGGGAGGTGACCGCCGACATCGCCCATCGCCTGCTCGACGGCGTCGACCCCGACATCATCACCACCGCCGAGGCCGTAGCCGCGTCGGTCCCCGGTGTGACGCACGCGCACGCCCGGGCCAGATGGACCGGGCGGACCCTGCGCGTCGAGGTGGAGGGGTTCTTGAACGCCGACACCCCGCTGGCGGCCGCCGACCAGATCGGCCGCAGCGTCGCCGCGGCGCTGACGCCACGGATCCCGGAGATGCAGAGCTTCACGTGGACGGCCCGCGCCGCCTGAGGTGACCCGGCCTCAGCGGCGGAATCGCTCCCGCAGCTGCGGGTCGTTCTCCCACCAGAGTCCCGACGACGCCGGGATTTGACCCTCGGCGTCCTGCGTCTTGGGGGCCGCCTCGGCCTCGTCCAACTCGGCGTCGACCGCCACCGCATGCGCCTGCTCGTCGCGCGACAGCGCGCGCATCAGCAGCAGCACGAACGGCCACCCGACCAGATCGCCGAGGATCCACAACACGCCGGCCCCGATCGTCTGGTCGAGCCGCGGGTCGGGTCCCCAATTCCGTTGCAGCCCGGCGTAGTACGTCGCGCCGATCAACGATCCCTGCCAGATGACCAATCCCAGGACGCCATCGCCGAGCGCCTCGGCGACGGTGATCAGCAGCGAGATCGACTGCGGGTACCTGCGGGGTACCGGGTCTTCCTGCAGCCGGGCGTAGAAGTAACCGAATCCCAGCACCACCAACAGGATCCGCGTCGGCGCGCCGACCCACTCGGTCCGCAGGGCCGCGGTGTACCAGGGCGTCAGATAGAGCAACCACGGCGTGGCGAGCATCGCGACCGACGTGGTCGCGGGATGGACGAGCACGCGGGCGAACCCGGTGGCCAACAACCGGTCGATGCGGTCGCGGCCGGACGGCCCCACGGCATCGCGAAAGACGGTGACCGGCTTGGCCTGCGCCATGAAGAACGGCACGACGTACAGCAGCAGCAACACCTGCAGCGCACGCACCCAGAACAGGACGTGGGCGTAGGCCCCGATCGCGCTGATCGTGGCCAGCGCCCACGCGAGCAGGCCCAGCCCGGAGCACGCGGCGTTCGTCGGGCCGACCGCACCCTGGGCGGCTCGGGCGCGCCGGTAGCACCACCCGTAGCCGGCGGCGAACACCGCCACGACGATCACCGCGACCGGGTCGAAATGCCAGGTCTGGACGGCCGCGTCCCACGTCAGCGGTGCGGGATCGACGCGCACGAACACCAGCCTATTGCGGCCGGGAAGGGCTCAGTTGCCGACTGCGCCCTCCGGCTTCGGACCGCGGTCCTCGCCGGTGATGTATTTCGGGCAGTAGTGCGCGGCCGCCAGATAGGTGAACTTGGCCGCGGCGGCGCCCTGGAAAGCGGGATTCTGATTGCGCAGGTCGGTCACGATCTTCGCGTCGGACTGGCCGTCGTCGAGCAGTTCGCACACCGACTTGCCGATGGTGATCGCGTTGCCGGCGTCCTGGTAGGTGAGGCCGGCGTCGCGGAGGTCCTTGAGGAAGTCCTGATCGTTGTCGATATCCGCATGCGCCGGCGCGGCCAGGACGAGCATGGCGGCAAGGCTGGTCAGCCCCAGGAGAAGTCGCATAACGCTGTGATTGTCGCAAACCCGCGGACGATTGGCATCTCGTCGGGCGAACGGGAGGTGAACTGTCACGGTTCCGCCTCGCCTGGATGCCAGCCGTTGCGCACCGAGAAATGGCCCCCAATTCACCGGCTCAGCAAACCCACGGAAATGTGCCGTGCAATTGGTCGACGCAATCGCTTTCGCCCCCGACCGCGTGCGGCACATTAACGCGGAAATGTTGACAACAGGTTTCGTTTACAATGCGGCGAGCGCGCAATTGTAAAATTCGGATTACCTGCCCGCGCATGCCTGCCGTCGGGTGGTCCGCTAAGACGAGGAGCTGGTGGCCGTCACGCTGGGCGCGGGCGAGCTCTTGTTCGAAATCACATATGGGCAATAGGCATTGACTGCTATGGCAGCGAACTTGTTGGCCTTGTCATCGCTCAGGTCGGAGTTCTTGGATTCCAGCGTCGAGACGACGTCGGACATCCCGGTACCGTTCACGAGCGTCTTACACACCCAATGGCCCGCGCCGACCACCGTATCGCTGTCGGAATAGGTGATTCCCGCGGAGTCGAGAGACGCGACGAATGCATCGTCGGTGTCGTCGGCGTGCGCGGGCACTGCCATGCCGATTACTGCGGCAAAGCTCGCCGCAACAAGAAGAAGTTTCATATACCACAGATTGGCAGAGAAGCGAACGCTCCGCATCTCCTGTGGCAAAACCTTGCCGCTTTCCTACCGGAGCCGCCCTCTGGGGTGGCAACCCCCGGCCGTGTCGTCAACCGCTGGTTGACACTTCTCGGCCGTCAACCTACCGTTGACGATATGTCCGATCCTGTCCGCATCTCCTACCCGATCCGCCTCGACGAGCTGATCGACGCCATCAAGTCGACGCGCTCCGACGTGCTGGATCAGCTGGCCGACGCCGTCCTGGCCGCCGAACACATGGGCGAGATCGCCGACCATTTGATCGGTCACTTCGTGGACCAGGCCCGCCGCTCTGGGGCGTCCTGGACCGACATCGGCAAGAGCATGGGCGTCACCAAGCAGGCCGCCCAGAAGCGCTTCGTCCCGCGCGCCGAGCCCGCCACCCTCGACCTCGACCAGGGGTTCGCGCGCTTCACCCCGCGGGCGCGGGGCGCGGTGGTGGCGGCCCAGAACGCCGCGCACGACGCCGGCAACAGCGAGATCACCCCGGATCACCTGTTGCTCGGCGTGCTCGGCGACGCGGCCGCACTGGCGACCGTGTTGCTGCGCCTGCAGAATGCCGACACCGAGGCGCTGCGCGCCGCCGCGACGGAGGCGATCGCCGCGCTGCGCGTGGATGCCCAACCGCCGCAACTCATTCCGTTCAGCGGGCCGGCGCGCAAGGCGCTCGAGCTGAGCGTGCGCGAGGCGCTGCGGCTCGGCCACAACTACGTCGGCACCGAGCACCAGCTGCTGGCGCTGCTGGAGCTGGAAGCCGGCGCATCGGCCCAGGGGCCGCTGCACCGCTGCGGTGTCGACAAGGACCGGGTCGAGGCGGATCTGGTCAAGGCGCTGCAATCCCTGGCCGGCGACAAGGACGGTTGAGCGGTGCGGTCGACCCCTCCCTTCGGCGTCCCCGCGTGTGCGATCATGCGTGGGTCCCCTGCAACGGCGCCAAGGAGGCACGACATGGCGAAGATGCACCGCTGGCTGATGGTCGCCGCCGCCTTGCTGATCGCGGTCGCCGGCGTCACCGCCGTCGGCGTCGGCGCGGTTCCGTTGCCCCGGGCATGGGCCGGTGACGCGCCGATCGGCCACATCGGTGACACGCTGCGGGTGGACGGCGACACGTTCATCGCCGACGTCACCGTGAGCGGCGTGGCGCCGTGCGACCCGCCGCCCGGATTCGGCTACACGCGCGAAGGCACCTACAAAGGCTTCCCGGGCAGCACCGTCGAGCGCGCCGACGTGACCATCCGCGCGATCCGGGTGCCCAACCCTTACGTCATGGCGACCGTGCTGAGCTTCAACGGGGTGACCCCGAACGCCGACGCCTACAAGCCGCGGGCCTCCGATGCGCCCGACGCGCTGGACAACGTGCTCGTCAACGCGCCCAACGGGGCGATCGTGCGCGGCGGCGTGTACTGGGACGCCTACCGCGACCCCGTCACCACCGTCGTGCTGCTGGACAAGAAGACGGGTTATCACCTCGCGCAGTGGAACCTCTGACCGCAACGTTCCAGACCGCGCCGGCGAGTTCCGGCGACGCCGTAGAGCTGGCCGCCGTTGCGGCCCTTACCTTTCCGTTGGCGTGCCCACCCTCGGTGACCGCCGAGAACATCGCCGCGTTCGTCGGCGCCAACCTGTCGGCGGCCCGCTTCGCCGAGTACCTGAGCGATCCGGACCGCGCCGTCATCACAGCGCGCCAGGACGGCCGAATTGTCGGCTACGCCATGCTGATTCGCGGCGACTCCGACGACTCCGCCGAGCTGTCCAAGATGTATGTCCTGCCCGAGCGCCACTCCAGCGGGGCCGCGGCGGCGCTGATGGCACGCACGCTGGCGGTCGCGGCCGACTGGGGCGTGCGCCGGGTGTGGCTGGGCGTGAACCGGGCAAACGAACGCGCACAACGCTTTTACCGCAAGAGCGGATTCACCATCCACGGCACTCGCACGTTTCGGCTGGGCGCCGGCGTCGAGAACGACTACGTCATGACCCGCGAGCTGGATTAGCCGCCGCGGTCAGCGCCAAGAGCCGGGAAGTGGCCCGCAAATATTTCTTTCGGTATCCCCCCGCCAGCATCTCCTCGCTGAAGATGGTGTCCAGCTTGGTCCCCGAGGCCACCACGGGAATGCCCGCGTCATAGAGCCGGTCGGTGAGCGACACCAGCCGCAGCGCGACGTTCTGGTCGTCGATGCCGTGCACGCCGGTCACGAACACCGCGCTGACGCCCTCGATCAGCGCCAGGTAGCGCGACGGGTGCATGGTGGCCAGGTGCGCGCACAGCGCATCGAAGTCGTCGAGCGTCGCGCCGTCGACCTGCGCGGCGCGCGCGGCCACCTCGCCGTCGGACAGCGGCTGCGGCGCCGGCGGCAGGCCGCGGTGCCGGTAGTCGGGCCCCTCGATCCGCACGGTCGTGAAAATGCTTGCCAGCGTGTTGATTTCGCGCAGAAAATCCTGAGCGGCGAAGCGGCCCGCACCGAGCTGCTCGGGCAGCGTGTTGGAGGTGGCCGCCACCGAGACCCCACGCTCGACCAGCGAGGAGAGCAGCCGCGAGATCAGCGTGGTGTTGCCCGGATCGTCGAGTTCGAATTCGTCGATGCAGACCGCCGTGTAGCCGGCCAGCAGGTCGACGCACTCGGCGAAGCCGAACACCCCGGCCAACTGGGTCAGCTCCCCGAACGTCGCAAACGCCTTGGGGGCTTGGCCATCCGGCGACGCACCCGGCCCGTCACCGGGGAGCTCGTAGTAGGCCGACGCCAGCAGGTGCGTCTTGCCCACGCCGAACCCGCCGTCCAGGTACAACCCGACACCGGGCAGGGTTTCGCGCCGCCCCAACAGCTTTCGGCGACCGGCGCGACGCTCGACGGCCTGGCGACAGAAGTCGCGGCAGGCCACCACCGCGGCGGCCTGCGTCGGCTCCGCCGGATCGGGCCGATATGTCGCGAAGCTCACGTCGGCGAACGTCGGGGGCGGCCTCAATTGGGCGATCAGCCGCTCCGGCGACACCGTCGGATGCCGATCCACCAGGTGAGCCACGCCGCCCGCGACGCCCGCGGAGGTGGACCCGTGCATGCAGGCACTGTAGCGGCGTGCTGCAATCAGACCCATGCCCGACTCTGGCGCCGCGCTGTCGCTGCTCGGGTCGGTGCGCGGCCTCGACGAGGGCGACCTCCCCGGACTCTATGGCTATCCCGCACACGACGGGACGTGGGTGCGGGCGAACTTCATCGCCAGCGTCGACGGCGGGGCCACCTCCGGTGGCAGCAGCGGCGCCATGGGCGGCCCGGGCGACCGGTTGATCTTCAACCTGTTGCGTGAACTCGCCGACGTCATCGTGGTCGGTGCGGGCACCGTGCGGATCGAGGGTTACTCCGGGGCGCAGCTGTCCGTAGCCCAGCGTCAGCACCGGCAGGCCCGCGGGCAAAGCGAGGTCCCCCAGCTGGCGATCGTGACCGGATCGGGCCACCTCAACCGGGACATGGCGGTGTTCACCCGCACCGAGGTGCAGCCGCTGGTGCTCACCTGCACCGCGGCGGTCGAGCAGACACGCCGGGCGCTCAGCGGCCTGTGCGAGGTGCTCGACTGCTCGGGCCACGATCCCGAGAAGGTGGACGAGGCCGCCCTGTTGGCTGCCCTCGGCGCGCGCGGCATGCGCCGCGTCCTCACCGAGGGCGGGCCGACGCTGCTGGACTCGCTGATCCGGCGCGACCTGCTCGACGAGCTGTGCCTGACGATCGCGCCCTGCCTCGTCGGCGGCCAGGCACGACGCATCGCCGCCGGCTCGGGGCAGCTGCTCACCCGGATGCGATGTGCCCACGTCCTGACCGACGACGCCGGCTACCTTTACACCCGCTACGTCAAGGCCTAGCTACTGTGGTCGGCATGAGTCGGCCGTACACGTGCGCCACGATCCTGGTTGCGGTGACCGCGTTGCTGGCCGGCTGCGTCCCGGGGCTGGCCGCCGACCCGCGGTTCGCCACCAATTCCGGTGCGCGACCCCAGGGAGCGGCGACCTCCAAGCCGCCGCCCAGCGGGCCGCCGCCGATTGCGGCACCCAAGAACGACCTGGCGTGGCACGACTGCACCTCGCGGGTGTTCGCCGACGCGGCCGTTCCCGCCGCCGCCGGTGTCCAGTTGGACTGCGCGACCTACGACGCCGACCTGGACCCGGTCAACGGCGGGGGCGGCACACTGAGCATCGGTGTGGTGCGCGCCCGCTCCAGCCAGACACCCCAGGACGCCGGCCCGCTGGTCTTCACCACCGGCTCCGATCTGCCGTCCTCGGCGCAGTTGCCGGTCTGGTTGTCCCGGTCGGGCGCCGACGTGCTGGCCAGCCACCCCATCGTCTCCGTCGACCGCCGCGGTATCGGCATGTCGAGTCCCATCGACTGCCGGGACAAGTTCGACCGCCAACAGATGCGCGACCAGTCGCAGTTCCAGACCGGCGACGACCCGGTGGCCAACCTGTCCGAGGTGTCCAACACCGCCACCACCAACTGCGGCGACGCCGTCGGCATCGGGCCGAACGCCTCCTCGTACGACAACGCGCACGCCGCCTCGGACATCGAGCGGCTGCGCGCCCTGTGGGACGTGCCCGCCCTGGCGCTGGTCGGCATCGGCAACGGCGCGCAGGTGGCGCTGGCCTACGCCGGATCGCGGCCGGACAAGGTGGCCCGGCTGATCCTCGACTCACCGGTTGCGTTGGGCACCAACGCCGAAGCCTCCGCCGAGCAACAGGTCAAGGGACAGCAGGCCGCGCTCGACGCGTTCGCCGCCCAGTGCATCGCGGTGAGCTGCGCGCTGGGCGCGGACCCCAAGGGCGCCGTCAGCGCCCTGCTGGCCGACGCCCGCGCCGGTCATGGCCCCGGCGGCGCGTCGGTGGCACAGGTGGCCAACGCCATCACCGTCGCACTCGGTTATCCCTCCGACGGCCGCGTCAACGCCACCACCAACCTGGCCAACGCGCTGGCCGGCGCGCGCTCCGGCGACACCAACGCGCTGAACAATCTGATCAACCACGCCAACGCCGTCCAGGACTCCGACGGCCAGTTCGTCAACGTGTGCAGCGACGCGGTCAACCGCCCCACCCCGGACCGGGTGCGCGAACTCGTCGTCGCCTGGGGCAAGCTCTACCCCGAATTCGGCACCGTCGCCGCGCTCAACATGGTCAAGTGCGTGCACTGGCCCACCGGCTCCCCGCCGCCCACGCCGAAGACCCTCAAGGTCGACGTGCTGCTGCTCGGCGTGCAGAACGACCCGATCGTCGGCACCGACGGCGTCGCGGCCACCGCGGCCAGCATCATCAACGCCAACGCCGCCAGCAAGCGGGTGATGTGGCAGGGCATCGGGCACGGCGCCAGCATCTTCTCCGGCTGCGCGGTGCCGCCGCTGATCGGCTACCTCAACAGCGGCAAATTGCCCAACACCGACACCTACTGCCCGGCCTGACGCTGCTTTCCGGCGCCCGCGGGCGCCGGTGTACGGTGCGCTGGTGACGGCAGCTGAATCGACCCGAACCGGCCTGCGTGACCGGACCCTGGCCGCCTTTGGTCCCCGCACCGGCGCACCGAGCGTCGCGGCCGTGCTGCGGATGGCGTTGTGGCCGCTGGCCATCCTCTCGGTCCTGCACCGCAGCATCGTGCTCACCCTCAACGGGAACATCACCGACGACTTCAAACCCGTCTACCGCGCGGTCCTGAACTTCCGGCACGGCTGGGACATCTACAACGAGCACTTCGACTACGTCGACCCGCACTACCTGTACCCGCCGGGCGGCACGCTGCTGATGGCCCCGTTCGGGTACCTGCCGTTCACGCCGTCGCGGTTCCTGTTCATCGGAATCAACACCGTCGCGATTCTGATCGCCTGGTACCTGCTGCTGCGGATGTTCAAGTTCACGCTGGCCTCGGTGGCCGCGCCCGCCCTGCTGCTGGCGATGTTCTGCACCGAAAGCGTGACCAGCACGCTGGTGTTCACCAACATCAACGGCTGCGTGCTGCTGGCCGAGCTGCTGTTCCTGCGCTGGCTGTTGGACGGGCGGATCAGCCGGCAGTGGTGGGCCGGCATCGCGATCGGGCTGACGCTCACGCTCAAACCCGTGCTGGGACCGCTGCTGTTGCTGCCGCTGCTGAACCGCCAGTGGCGAACGCTGGTCCCCGCGATCGTCGTGCCCGTGGTGATCAACATCGTCGCCTGGCCGCTGGTCAGCGATCCGATGGACTTCGTCACCAAGACGCTGCCCTACATTGGGGGCACCCGGGACTACTTCAACAGCTCCATCGAGGGCAACGGCGTCTACTTCGGCCTGCCCACCTGGCTGATCGTGTTCCTGCGAATCCTGTTCGTGCTGATCACGATCGGCGCGCTGTGGCTGCTGTACCGCTACTACCGCACCCGCGACCCGCTGTTCTGGTTCACCAGCTCCTCGGGCGTGCTGCTGCTCTGTTCCTGGCTGGTGCTCCCGTTGGCCCAGGGCTACTACTCGATGATGCTGTTCCCGTTCTTGATGACGGTGGTGCTGCGCAACTCGCTGATCCGCAATTGGCCGGCGTGGCTGGGGATCTACGGATTCATGACGCTGGACGACTGGTTGATCTACCGGGCGATGAGGTACGGCCGCGCACTGCATTACCTCAAGATCACCTACGGTTGGTCGCTGCTGCTGATCGTCGCCTTCACCGTGCTGCTCTACCGGTACCTGGACGCCAAGGCCGAAAACCGGCTGGACGAGGGCATCGATCCGGCGTGGCTGACAGACGAGCGCGAGCGAGACGCGCTGACCGCAAGCGCGGCGGAGCCGGGCACAGCGGGTCAGCGCCTCGCGCGCTAGCGTGGAGGCATGACCTCTCCCGACGTGTCGCCGCCCAAGGTGCAGCTGACCGATGACGAATGGCGCAAGAAACTTTCCCCGGAAGAGTTCTATGTGCTGCGCCAGGCCGGCACCGAGCGGCCCTTCACCGGTGAATACACCGACACCAAAACCGAAGGCGTATACCAGTGCCGGGCCTGCGGTGCCGAATTGTTCCGCAGCACAGAGAAATTCGAGTCGCACTGCGGCTGGCCGTCGTTTTTCGACCCGGCGAAGTCCGACGCGGTGATTCTGCGGCCCGACCATTCGATGGGCACCACACGCACCGAGGTGCTGTGCGCCAACTGCCACAGCCACCTGGGCCACGTGTTCGCCGGCGAGGGCTACCCGACGCCGACGGATCAGCGCTACTGCATCAACTCGGTGTGCCTCCGGCTGGTGCCGGCGGGCTAGCTTCCCGCGGGTTCGCTGCGCAGGTGCCGCGACACTTAAACGGTTGCGACGACGCGCCGCGGCGGATCGCAACCATTTAAGTTTCGCGGGACCTCATCGACACGTCGTGACGTCTTTGACGTTGTGGACGACGTATTCGTGGGCAGCGAGGCAGTGCGACTCGGGCTGGTGAGCCCGTATCAGCTGCGGACGAGCTTCCGCGCGATTTATCCGGACATCTATCTGTCGGATGCCGCGACACTGTCGCTGAGAACGCGGTCGACCGGGGCGTTTCTGTGGTCGCGACGGCGCGGCGTGCTGGCCGGACTCGCCGCGGCGGCGCTGCACGGGTCGCAGTGGATCGACGACGACGAGCCCATCGAGTTGGTCTGGCGCAACCCGCATCCGCCTCGCGGTTTAATCACCCGAAATGAGCGCATCCAGCCGGACGAAGTCACCCGGGTCAGCGGTCTGCCGGTGACCACTCTTGCCAGGACCGCGTTCGACCTTGCCCGGCACGCGCCCATCGGTGAGGCGGTGGCCCGGATCGATGCGTTGATGCGTGCGACACCGTTCTCGCGCGAGGATGTGCTGTTGCTGGCCAAGCGATACTGCGGTGCGCGCGGCCTGCGTCGGGTGCGGTCAGCGCTCCCATTGATCGATCCCGGCGCCGCGTCGCCCAAGGAAACCTGGCTGCGTCTGCTTTTGATCGACGCCGGCCTGCCCGTCCCGACCACGCAGATACCGGTGCACCAAAACTGGCGACTCATCGCGTGTCTCGACATGGGCTGGGAAGAGTACAGGGTGGCCGCAGAGTACGACGGCGATCACC
>NZ_LZKV01000207.1:0-808 GCF_001672995.1 Mycobacterium sp. 1482292.6
TCACGCTGAGCCGCAATCAATTTGAGTACAGCAAGAACAAGCTGGCCGGATTGCCGACCAGCCGCAACATCGAGGTGCGGTTGCAGGGCTGGGAAGAGTTCGAGGACAAGGTCGACCGGATCGTCACGATTGGCGCCTTCGAAGCTTTCAAGATGGAGCGCTATCCCGCATTTTTCGAGCGCGCCTACGAGATCCTTCCCGACGACGGCCGAATGCTGTTGCACACCATCTTGACCTACACGCAAAAACAGCAGCACGAGCGCGGTGTTTCCATCACGATGAGCGATATCCGATTCGCTCGATTCATCGGCCAGGAAATTTTCCCGGGTGGACAACTCCCGGCGCAGGAAGACATTTTCAAATTCGGCGAGGCGGCGGGCTTCACGATCGAGCGGGTGCAGCTGCTGCAGCAGCATTACGCGCGGACCCTCAACATCTGGGCGGCCAACCTGGAGGCCAATCGCGAGCAGGCGATCGCCATCCAGTCCCAGGAGGTCTACGACCGGTACATGAAGTACCTGACCGGCTGCGCGAAGTTGTTCCGTGCGGGCTACACCGACGTCAATCAGTTCACGCTGGAGAAGTAACCGGCCCAGTAAAGCAATCGGCCCCGAACGGTTCACCGTTCGGGGCCGACTTGTCCCGCCCTACTTGACCAACGTGAATTGCCCCACATTGGTGACACCCTTGCGGAAGAAGTTCTCGCAGCCGGTCAGGTACTTCATGTACTTGTCGTAGACCTCTTCGGACTGCAGGGCGACCGCCTTGTCCTTGTTGGCCTCCAGGTTGGCCGCCCAGATGTTGAGGG
>NZ_LZKV01000208.1:0-45320 GCF_001672995.1 Mycobacterium sp. 1482292.6
CGACGAACGCCGGGTCGGGGGTGAAGCCGTCCGGGGCGGCGATCGTGACGTGGATGCCGGCCGTGACCCCGCCGAGCATCAGCGAGTGCGCCATGTTGTTGGCGCCGTCGCCCAGGTAGGTCATCTTCAGACCGCGCAGTGACCCCTTGCGCTCGGCGGGGTCACGGCCGGCATCCACGTCACGATCGCCGCCCCGGACGGCTTCACCCCCGACCCGGCGTTCGTCGCCGCGGCCCGCCGGCGCGCCGAGGACACCGGCGCCTCGGTCACGCTCACCGCCGACGCCGGCGCGGCCGCGCGCGGTGCCGACGTCCTGGTCACCGACACCTGGACGTCGATGGGCCAGGAGGACGAGGGGCTGGACCGCCTCACACCGTTTCGGCCCTACCAGATCAACGCCGACCTGCTGTCTCTGGCCGACCCGGAAGCCATTGTGCTGCACTGCCTTCCGGCACACCGCGGGGAGGAGATCACCGACGAGGTGATGGACGGGCCGGCCAGCGTGGTCTTCGACGAGGCCGAAAACCGGTTGCACGCCCAAAAGGCGCTGCTGGCCTGGCTTGTGGAGCGGCGGTCATGACCCGCTCGAAGAGCGCTCCCGAAACCACCCGGGCCGGCCGGCAGGACCGCATCGTGGCGATCCTGTCCTCGGCGTCGATCAGCAGCCAAAGCGAGCTGGCGGCCCGGCTGGCCGACGAGGGCATCGAGGTCACCCAGGCCACCCTGTCGCGGGACCTGGAGGAACTGGGCGCGGTCAAGCTGCGCGGCGCCGACGGCGGCGTCGGGGTTTACGTCGTCCCCGAGGACGGCAGCCCGGTGCGGGGCGTGTCCGGCGGCACCGCGCGACTGTCCCGGCTGCTGGGCGAACTGCTGGTGTCCGCCGACGCCAGCGCCAACCTCGCGGTGCTGCGCACGCCGCCGGGCGGCGCCAACTATCTGGCCAGCGCGATCGACCGCGCGGCGCTACCGTACGTCGTCGGCACCATCGCCGGCGACGACACCGTCTTCGTGGCCGCCCGAGAGCCGATGACCGGCGCCGAGCTGGCCACCACCTTGGAAAAACTCACGTAAGCGCTTCAAGTATAAGGAGATTGGTTCATGTCAGAACGCGTCATCCTGGCGTATTCCGGCGGTCTGGACACCTCGGTGGCCATCAGCTGGATCGGCAAGGAGACCGGCCGTGAGGTCGTAGCGGTGGCGATCGACCTCGGCCAGGGCGGCGAGGACATGGAGGTCATTCGCCAGCGGGCCCTGGACTGCGGCGCGGTCGAAGCCGTCGTCGTCGATGCCCGCGACGAGTTCGCCGAGGGCTACTGCCTGCCCACCATCCTGTCCAACGCCCTCTACATGGATCGCTACCCGCTGGTGTCGGCGATCAGCCGGCCGCTGATCGTCAAGCACCTGGTGGCGGCGGCCCGCGAGCACGGCGGCAGCATCGTCGCGCATGGCTGTACCGGCAAGGGCAACGACCAGGTCCGGTTCGAGGTCGGATTCGGGTCGCTGGCACCCGATCTCGAGGTGCTGGCGCCGGTCCGCGATTACGCCTGGACGCGCGAGAAGGCCATCGCGTTCGCCGAGGAGAACGCCATCCCCATCAACGTCACCAAGCGCTCACCGTTCTCCATCGATCAGAACGTGTGGGGCCGGGCGGTGGAAACCGGCTTCCTGGAACACCTTTGGAACGCCCCCACCAAGGACGTCTACGCCTACACCGAAGACCCCACGCTGAACTGGAGCACGCCCGACGAGGTGATCGTCGGCTTCGAGCGCGGCGTGCCGGTGACGATCGACGGCAAGAAAGTGTCGGTACTGCAGGCCATCGAGGAACTCAACGCCCGCGCCGGCGCGCAGGGCGTCGGCCGGCTCGACGTCGTCGAGGACCGGCTGGTGGGCATCAAGAGCCGTGAGATCTACGAGGCACCCGGCGCCATGGTGCTCATCACCGCCCACACCGAGCTCGAGCACGTCACGCTGGAACGCGAGCTGGGCCGGTTCAAGCGGCACACCGATCAGCGCTGGGCCGAGCTGGTTTACGACGGGCTGTGGTACTCACCGCTGAAGGAGGCGCTGGAGAGCTTCGTCGCCAAGACCCAGGAACACGTGACGGGCGAAGTGCGAATGGTGTTGCACGGCGGCCATATTGCGGTCAACGGCCGGCGCAGCGCCGAATCCCTGTACGACTTCAACCTGGCCACCTACGACGAGGGTGACAGCTTCGACCAGTCGGCCGCAAAGGGTTTCGTCTACGTGCACGGGCTGTCGTCGAAGATCGCCTCGCGCCGGGACCGGACGTTGCAGGGCCCGGCCGACGCGTGAGCACTCGCGAAGGGTCGTTGTGGGGCGGGCGGTTCGCCGACGGCCCGTCGGATGCGCTGACCGCGCTGAGCAAGTCCACCCACTTCGACTGGGTGCTGGCCCCCTACGACATCGTCGCCTCGCGGGCCCACACCGTGATCCTGTTTCGCGCCGGGCTGCTGACCGAGGAGCAGCGCGACGGACTGCTGGCCGGCCTCGACCAGCTCGCCTCCGACGTCGCCGACGGCAGCTTCTCGCCGCTGGTCACCGACGAGGACGTGCACGGGGCGCTGGAACGCGGACTGATCGACCGGGTCGGGCCCGACCTGGGCGGGCGGCTGCGGGCCGGCCGGTCGCGCAACGACCAGGTGGCCACCCTGTTCCGGATGTGGCTGCGCGACGCGGTGCGCCGGGTCGCCGCCGGGGCGCTCGACGTCGTCGCCGCGCTGGCCGCCCAGGCCGCCGCCCACCCCGGCGCCATCATGCCGGGCAAGACCCACCTGCAGTCCGCCCAACCGGTGCTGTTGGCCCACCACCTGCTGGCCCACGCCCACCCGCTGCTGCGCGACGTCGACCGGATCGTCGACTTCGACCGGCGCGCCGGGGTGTCGCCGTACGGCTCGGGCGCGCTGGCCGGATCGTCGCTGGGCCTGGACCCCGACGCGATCGCCGCGGAACTGGGCTTCGCCGCCGCCGCCGACAACTCCATCGACGCCACCGCATCCCGGGATTTCGCCGCGGAGGCCGCCTTCGTGTTCGCCATGATCGGGGTGGACCTGTCCCGGCTGGCGGAGGACATCATCCTGTGGAGCTCGACGGAATTCGGCTACGTCAAGCTGCACGATTCGTGGTCGACCGGCAGCTCGATCATGCCGCAGAAGAAGAACCCCGACATCGCCGAGCTGGCGCGCGGCAAGTCCGGCCGGCTGATCGGCAACCTGACCGGCCTGCTGGCCACGCTGAAGGCCCAGCCGCTGGCGTACAACCGTGACCTGCAGGAAGACAAGGAGCCGGTGTTCGACTCGGTCGCCCAGCTGGAGCTGGTACTGCCGGCGATGGCCGGGCTGGTGGCCAGCCTGACCTTCGACGTCGAGCGGATGGCCGCTCTGGCTCCGGCCGGCTACACGCTGGCCACCGACATCGCCGAATGGCTGGTGCGCCAGGGCGTGCCGTTCCGGTCGGCGCACGAGGCCGCCGGGGCCGCGGTGCGCGCCGCCGAGCAGCGGTCCGTCGGACTCGACGAGCTGACCGATGACGAATTGACCGCCATCAGCCCCGATCTCACGCCGCAGGTGCGGGAGGTCTTGACGATCGAGGGGTCGGTGTCCTCGCGTGACGCGCGCGGCGGCACCGCGCCGGCGCGGGTCGCCGAGCAGATCGAAACCGTCCTGGCCAGCGCCGATCGGCTCAAAAGCCGGCTGGGTGGCGGCGCCTGAGATGAGCTTGTTTTCCCTGACGGCCGGGGACATGCAGACTAGACTTCGGGCTCAAAGCGATCCGGTTGAACGCCACGGGCCGGGTCCTCGTCACCAAGGGGTGGGAGAAAAATGAGCGTCGTCGCCGGCGTCTTCGGTGCGTTACCGCCGCACCGATACTCCCAGCGCGAGCTCACCGATTTCTTCGTCAGCATCCCGGAGTTCGAAGGCTACGAGGACATCGTCCGGCAGCTACACGCCAGCGCCAAAGTCGGCAGCCGTCATCTGGTGCTGCCGCTCGAGCAGTACCCCGCGCTGACCGACTTCGGCCTGGCCAACCGGATCTTCACCGAACACGCCGTGAAGCTGGGCTGCGAGGCGCTGTCCGGGGCGCTCGACGAGGCGGGGCTGCGGCCCGAGGACGTCGACGTGCTCATCACCACGACGGTCACCGGCCTGGCGGTGCCCTCCGTGGACGCCCGGATCGCCGCGAAGCTCGGCCTGCGCGACGACGTGCGACGGGTGCCGCTGTTCGGGCTGGGCTGCGTGGCCGGCGCCGCGGGGGTGGCCCGCGTGCACGACTACCTGCGCGGCGCGCCCGACGCCGTCGCCGCCCTGATCTCGGTCGAGCTCTGCTCGCTGACCTATCCCGGATACACGCCGTCGCTGGCCGGCATGGTCGGCAGCGCGTTGTTCGCCGACGGGGCCGCGGCGGTGGTGGCCGTCGGCGAGCGTCGTGCCGAACGGTTGGCCGCCAGCGGGCCCAGCATCCTCGACTCGCGCAGCCACCTGTATCCCGATTCCCTGCGCACCATGGGCTTCGACGTGCGAACCACCGGCTTCGAACTGGTGCTGTCCAAGGACGTCGCCGCCGTCGTGGAGCAATACCTCGAAGACGACGTCACCGGGTTCCTCGGAGCACACGGGTTGACCACCGCCGACATCGGCGCGTTCGTCAGCCACCCCGGCGGCCCCAAGGTGATCGAGGCGATCAACGCCGCGCTCGACCTGCCGCCCGAGGCCCTCGAACTGACCTGGCGCTCGCTCGGCGAGATCGGCAACCTGTCGTCGGCGTCGGTGCTGCACGTGCTGCGCGACACCATGGCCAAGCCGCCGCCGAGCGACAGCCCCGGGTTGATGCTGGCGATGGGGCCTGGATTCTGTTCCGAGCTGGTGCTATTGCGTTGGCACTGATCCTCGTCCGCGTTTTTGCGGTGCGACGGCAGGAAGTATCGCCATGAGTGACACGAGAGGCCGCCTGCCATGAACGGCAACACCGAAGAGCTCGTCCGGGCCCTTCGCCAGTCGCTGAAGGAAAACGAGCGGCTCAAGCGCGAAAACCGCCAATACCTGGGCGCGGCAACCGAACCGGTGGCGGTGGTGGGCATGGGCTGCCGGTATCCGGGCGGAGTGAATTCGCCAGAGGCTTTGTGGCAGATGGTCGTCGAGGGGCGCGACGTGGTCTCGGAGTTCCCCGCCGACCGCGGCTGGAACCTGACGGGCCTGTTCGACGACGACCCCGACGCCGTCGGCAAGTCGTACGCCCGATGCGGCGGATTCCTCTCGGAAGTCGGCGATTTCGATGCCGCGTTCTTCGGCATCGCGCCCAGCGAGGCGCTGGCGATGGACCCGCAACAGCGCTTGCTGCTCGAGGTGTCCTGGGAGGCGTTGGAGCGGGCCGGAATTGACCCGGCCACCCTGCGCGGCTCGGCGACCGGCGTGTTCGCCGGGATATTCCACGGCTCCTACGGGGGCCAGGGACGGGTGCCGGGCCACCTGGAGCGATACGGCCTGCGCGGCTCGACGCTGAGCGTGGCCTCGGGCCGGGTGGCCTATTCGCTGGGGTTCGAGGGCCCGGCCGTCTCGGTGGACACGGCGTGTTCGTCGTCGTTGGTGGCTTTGCACCTGGCGGCGCAGTCGTTGCGTTCCGGCGAGTGCGATCTGGCGCTGGCCGGCGGCGTGACGGTGATGGCCACCCCGGCGATGTTCATCGAGTTCAGCCGCCAGCGGGCGCTGGCCGCCGACGGCCGGTGCAAGGCGTACGCGGGCGCCGCCGACGGCACCGGGTTCTCCGAAGGCGTCGGGGTGCTGGTGCTGGAACGGCTGGCCGACGCCCGCCGGCACGGGCATCCGGTGCTGGCCGTGGTCCGCGGATCGGCGGTCAATCAGGACGGCGCGTCCAACGGCCTGGCGACACCCAACGGGCCATCGCAGCAACGGGTGATCCGGGCGGCGCTGGCCAACGCGCGGCTGGACACCGCCGACGTCGATCTGGTCGAGGGCCACGGGACGGGCACCACGCTCGGCGATCCCATTGAGGCCCAGGCGGTTCTGGCCACCTACGGCCAGGACCGGCCGGCCGATCGGCCGCTGTGGCTGGGCTCGATCAAATCGAACATGGGTCACACCTCGGCCGCGGCGGGGGCCGGCGGGGTGATCAAGATGGTGCAGGCGATCCGCCACGGGGTGATGCCCAAGACGCTGCACGTGGATGAGCCGACGCCGCACGTGGATTGGACGGCCGGGGCGGTGTCGCTGCTGACCGAACGGCGGCCCTGGCCGGCCGTGGACCGGCCGCGGCGCGCGGGCGTCTCGTCCTTCGGCATCAGCGGCACCAACGCGCACGTCATCGTCGAGCAGTACGCCGCGGAGCTCGAAAACGCCGCGCCCCCAGGCGATGACGTCATCGTCCCGTGGGTGCTTTCGGCCCGTTCGGGTGAGGCGCTGGCGAATCAGGCCGCGCGGCTGCTGGCCCGCGTGAAGGCCGATCCCCGGGTGCGGGTGCTGGACGTGGGCTGGTCGCTGATCGCGACGCGGTCGCGCTTCGAGCACCGCGCGGTGGTCGTGGGCGCCGACGGCGCGCAGTTGCTGCGCGGGTTGGCGGCCCTGGCGGCCGGCGAGCAGGGCGCGGGCCTGGTGGTGGGCCGGGCCCAGCCGATGAGCAAGACGGTGTTCGTGTTTCCCGGCCAGGGCTCGCAATGGGCCGGCATGGGTGCCCAATTGCTGGACAGTTCACCGACATTCGCCGAACACCTGCAGCTGTGCGACAAGGCGCTCGCCGAGCACGTCGACTGGTCGCTGATCGACGTCATCCGCGGGGTGCCGGGCGCACCCGGATTGGACCGCGTGGACGTGGTGCAGCCGGCGCTGTGGGCGGTGATGGTGTCGCTGGCCGAACTGTGGCGCTCGGTGGGCGTCACACCCGACGCGGTGATCGGCCATTCGCAGGGCGAGATCGCGGCGGCCTACGTGGCGGGCGCCCTGTCGCTGGAAGACGCCGCCCGGGTGGTCGCGCTGCGCAGCCGCTTGCTGGTGCGGTTGTCGGGCCGGGGCGGCATGGTCTCGCTGGCCTGCAGCCTGCCGCGCGCCGAGCAGCTCATCGCCGCCTGGGGCGACCGGCTCAACATCGCCACCGTCAACGGCGTTGCGGCGGTGGTGGTCTCGGGCGAGGTGGACGCTCTGGCGGAGCTGATGCAACGGTGCGAGGCCGACGACATCCGGGCCCGCAAGATCGACGTCGACTACGCGTCCCACTCGGCGCAGGTGGAGGCGATTCGGGACCCCCTCGCCGCCGCGCTGGACGGGCTGGCGCCGCGGCCGTCCGCCGTGACCTTGTTCTCCACGGTCACCGGCGAACCGCTGGACACCGCGAGGCTGAACGCCGACTACTGGTTCCAAAGCATCCGCAGCACCGTGCAATTCGAGAAGGCGGTGCGCAGCGCGTGCGATGCGGGCTATCAGGCGTTCATCGAATCCAGTCCGCATCCGGTGCTGATGGCCGCCATCGAAGAGACGATGCCCGACGGCGAGCGGGGGTGCGTCATCCCGTCGCTGGGCCGCGATGACGGCGGCCTGGACCGCTTCTGGCTCTCGGCCGCTGCGGCCCACGTCGCCGGCGTGGCGGTGGATTGGCGGGCCGCGCTGTCCGGTCTCGATGGCCGCCGCGTCGACCTCCCGACGTATGGCTTTGTCCGGCAACGCTTTTGGCTTCCTGGCGGGTCGACCGGGTCGCAGGACGTCGCCACCCTGGGCCTGGCCGCGGCCGAGCACGGCCTGCTGGGCGCGGTGGTGCCGCGGCCCGATTCCGGCGGCGTGGTGCTGACCGGCAGGTTGTCCACGGCGGCCCACCCGTGGCTGGCCGATCACGCGGTCGGCGACACGGTGTTGTTCCCGGGTGCGGGGTTCGTCGAGTTGGCCATCCGCGCGGGCGACGAGGTCGGTTGCGGGGTGCTCGACGAGCTGACCATCTCGGCGCCCTTGCTGCTGCCCGCGGCCGGGGACGTGCGGGTGCAGCTGGTGGTCGGCGTCCCCGACGAGTCGGGCCGCCGGCGGCTGGCAGGGTATTCGATTGACGCGCAGCCGGATTCGGAGTGGGTGCTGCATGCCGAGGGGTTGCTGCGGCCGGGCGCCGTGACACCGGACGCGGACCTCTCGAGCTGGCCGCCCGCCGGGGCGACCGCGGTGGACGTCACCGACGCATATGAGCGGCTGGCGCGGCGCGGCTACGACTACGGCGGTGCCTTCAAGGGCCTGCGAGCGATGTGGCAGCGCGGCGACGAGATCTTCGCCGAGGTCGCCGTGCCCGACGATGCCGCCGCCCCCGACGGCGGCTTCGGAATACATCCGGTGCTGTTGGATGCCGCGCTGCACGCGCTCGGTGTCGCCGCCGGGAACGACGACACCGTGCTGCCGTTCTCTTGGCAGGGCGTGTCGCTACACGCGTCGGGTGCGTCGCGGGCGCGGGTCCGGATCGCACCGGCCGGCGCCGGCGCCGTCTCGGTGGAATTGGCCGACGGGGCGGGGCTGCCGGTGCTCTCGGTGCGGTCGTTGGCCATGCGGCCGGTCGCGCCGGGGCAGCTGACGGCGGCGGCCCCCGCCCGCCGACCGCTCGGCGAGGGCCTGCTCGACGTCACCTGGTCGCCGGTCGCGCTGGGCTCCGGTGGCGTCGCCGTGACGCTGTGGGAGCCGGGCGATCACGGCGGCGACGTGGTGAAGTCCGTGCACGCCGCGACCGCCGAGATCTTGGCGGTGCTGCAGTCGGAGTTGCGCGACGAGAACGCCGGGGTGCTGGCCGTGCAGACCCGCGGCGCGGTCGCCCTTGCCGGCGAGGACGTTTCGGACCTGGCCGGTGCGGCGGTGTGGGGCCTGGTGCGCTCGGCGCAGGCGGAGCAGCCGGGCCGGGTGGTCCTGATCGACTCCGACGGCTCGGTCGATGTCAGCGCGGTGATCGGTTGCGGCGAGCCGCAAGTGGTGGTTCGCCAGGGCGTCGCCTATGCGGCGCGATTGCGGCCGGTGCGCGCCGGTTCCGCGGTCGAGTTGCCCTCCGCGGGCTGGCGATTGGATGCCGGCGGCGAGGGTACCCTCGAGGACCTGGTCGTAAGCCGTTGCCCGCACCCGGAATTGACCGCCGGGCAGGTGCGGGTCGCGGTGGCCGCGGTCGGGGTCAACTTCCGCGACGTCCTGGTGGCCCTGGGAATGTATCCGGGCGGAGGCCGGCTGGGTGCCGAGGGCTCCGGCGTCGTCGTCGAGGTGGGCCCCGACGTGACCGGCCTGGCCGTCGGAGACGCGGTGATGGGGTTGCTCGGGGTCGTCGGTTCGGAAGCGGTGGTGGATCAGCGCGTGGTGACGCCGGTGCCGCCGGGGCTGTCGCTGGTCGAGGCCGCGGGCGTGCCGGTGGTGTTCCTGACCGCGCTGTACGGGCTGTCGGTGCTGGGCGGGCTGCGCCCCGGTGAGCGGGTGCTGGTGCACACCGCCACCGGCGGGGTGGGCATGGCCGCGGTGCAGCTGGCGCGGCATTGGGGCGCCGAGGTGTTCGTCACCGCCAGCCGCGGCAAGTGGGACACCCTGCGCGCGATGGGATTCGACGACGACCACATCGGCGATTCGCGCACGACGGAGTTCGAGAAGACGTTCGCGTCCTCGACCGGCGGCGCGGGCTTCGACGTCGTGCTCAACTCCCTGGCCGGCGACTTCACTGACGCGTCGTTGCGGCTGCTGGCTCCCGGCGGTCGCTTCATCGAGATGGGCAAGACCGACGTGCGGGATCCGCGCGTCGTCGCCGACCAGCACCGGGGCGCGGTGTACCGGGCGTTCGACCTGATGGAGGCCGGTCCCGACCGCACCGCGGCCATGCTGGCCGAGATCACCGAACTGCTGGCGGACGGAATCGTGACACCGTTGCCGCTCAAGACGTTTGATGTCCGCTGCGCCGCGACGGCCTATCGGTACCTCAGCCAGGCGCGCCACATCGGCAAGGTCGCGCTGACCGTCCCGTCGGGTCCCGGTGAGGTGCTCAGCGGCTGCGGCGGTGGCCTGGCCGGGGCCAGCGTGGTGATCACCGGCGGCACCGGCATGGCCGGTTCCGCGCTGGCCCGCCACCTCGTCGAGCGCTACCGGGTGGCCCGCGTGGTGCTGGTCAGCCGGACCGGCGACCGGGGGCCCGGGGTCGCCGAGCTGGTGTCCGACCTGCAGCGCTGCGGCGCGCAGGTGTCGGTGGTGGCCTGCGACGTCGCCGACCCGGAGGCCGCCGCACGGATGCTGGCCGAGATACCGGCGCAGTATCCGCTGCGCGGAATCGTCCATGCCGCAGGGATTCTCGACGACGGGCTGATCTCATCGCTGACCCCGGATCGGGTGGACGCGGTGCTGCGCGCCAAGGTGGACGGGGCGTGGAACCTGCACGAGCTCACCCGGCACCTGGATCTCTCGGCGTTCGTGGTGTTCTCGTCGATGGCCGGGATCGTGGGGACCCCGGGTCAGGCGAACTACGCGGCGGCCAACAGCTTCCTCGACGGGCTGGCCGCCTACCGGCGGGCCCACGGATTGCCCGGCCTGTCGCTGGCCTGGGGCCTGTGGGAGCAGGCGTCGGCGATGACCGCGCACCTCGGCGAGCGCGACAAGGCGCGGATGAGCAGGATCGGGCTGGCGCCGCTGTCCACCGAGCAGGCGCTGGCCGCGTTCGACGCCGCGATGCTGGTGGACGCTGCGGTGCTGGTGGCCGCGCGGGTGGACCGCGCCGCGCTGTCCGACAACATCGCCGCGCTGCCCCCGCTGCTGTCCGAGCTCGTCGCCGGCCCGACCCGGCGCGTCATCGACGACACCGACGTCACCGCGTCGACGGCGGGGCTTTCGGCGCGCCTGCACGGGCTGAGCCCCGAGGCGCGCCACCGCGAGCTGGTCGACTTGGTCTGCGCCAACGCGGCGATGGTGCTCGGGGTGCCCAATCCGGCGGACATCAACTCCAGCAGCGCCTTCGGCGAGCTCGGCTTCGATTCGCTGACCGCCGTCGAACTGCGGAACCGCCTCAAAAACGCCACCGGCCTTACCCTTTCGCCGACGCTGATCTTCGACTACCCGACACCCGTCGCGCTGGCCGCGCATCTCGACACTCAACTGGCCGGTGACGCCGGTGAACCGCCGAACCTGATGGGTCGCTTCAACGACATCATCCGCGAACTGCAGGCGCTGCTCGGCGCGCCCAACTGGAACGCCGACGACAAGTCGGTGCTGCGGGCCCGCATTCACAACCTGCTGGCCGCGGTTGCGCCGAGCCGGCCTTCCGACGCCGAACACCTCGACGACGACCTCGACGCCGCCACCGAAAGCCAACTCTTTGCGATCCTCGATGAAGAACTCGGCCGCTGACCCCCCGCCGCAAGGAGCAACGATGCCGGGCACCTCGCAGCACGTCGACTACCTGAAACGCCTCACCGCGGATCTCAGGCGGACCCGGCGGCGCGTCGCGGAACTGGAGGGCCGGCTCTCCGAGCCCGTTGCGGTGGTGGGCATGGCGTGTCGTTACGCCGGTGGAGTCGAATCGCCGGAAGACTTGTGGGAATTGGTGATTCAGGGCCGCGACACGGTGTCGGACTTCCCGGCCGACCGCGGCTGGGACGTCGAGGGGTTGTACGACCCCGACCCCGACACCAAGGGAAAGATGTACACCCGGCAGGGCAGTTTCCTGGCGGACGCGGGCGATTTCGACGCCGGTTTCTTCGGCATCGGGCCCAGCGAAGCGCTGGCCATGGACCCCCAGCAGCGGATGATGCTCGAGATCTGCTGGGAGGCGTTGGAGCGGGCCGGGATCGACCCCGTCACGCTGCGCGGCTCGGCGACCGGGGTCTTCGCGGGCGTCATCCACGCCGGCTATGGCGGGGAGGTCAAGGGCGAGCTGGAGGGCTACGGGCTCACCGGCTCGACGCTGAGCGTGACCTCGGGCCGGGTGTCCTACGTGTTGGGCCTGGAGGGCCCCGCGGTGTCGGTGGATACCGCGTGCTCGTCGTCGTTGGTCTCCATGCATCTGGCCGCGCAGTCACTGCGGTCCGGGGAGTGCGATCTGGCGCTGGCCGGTGGCGTGACCGTGATGGCCACCCCCGCGGCCTTTGTCGAGTTCAGCCGCCAGCGTGCGCTGGCCCCCGACGGTCGCTGCAAGGTGTATGCCGGTGCGGCGGACGGGACTTCGTGGTCGGAAGGCGCCGGCGTCCTGGTGCTGGAGCGGTTGGCTGACGCCCGGCGGCTGGGGCATCCGGTGCTGGCGGTGCTGCGCGGTACCGCGGTCAATCAGGACGGCGCGTCCAACGGTCTGACCGCACCCAACGGGCCATCGCAGCAGCGCGTCATCCGGGCGGCGCTGGCCAACGCCGGGTTGACGGCCGCGGACGTGGATGTGGTCGAGGGCCATGGGACCGGGACGGTGCTCGGCGACCCCATCGAGGCCCAGGCGCTGCTGGCGACGTACGGGCAGGATCGCGCCGCGGACCGCCCGCTGTGGCTGGGGTCGATCAAATCCAACATCGGCCACACCTCGGCCGCGGCCGGGGTGGCCGGGGTGATCAAGATGATTCAGGCGATCCGGCACGGGGTGCTGCCCAAGACGCTGCACGTGGACATCCCGTCGCCGCACGTGGATTGGTCCGCCGGCGCGGTCTCGCTGCTGACCGATCCGCGGCCGTGGCCCGACCACGGCGGGATACGGCGGGCGGGCGTCTCGTCGTTCGGGATCAGCGGCACCAACGCGCACGTCATCGTGGAGCAGCCCCCCGCGACCCTCGACGAGGATACCGAGCCGGTTCTGGAGACGCCCGATTTGGTTGTGCCATGGGTGCTTTCGGCCCGATCGCCCGAGGCGCTGACGGGTCAGGCGCAACGCTTGCTGGACCGGCTGAACGTCGAGGCGGGCCCGCGGGCGGTGGACGTGGGCTGGTCGCTGGCGACCACCCGGGCGGCCTTCGAGCATCGCGCGGTGCTGATCGGCGCCGACCGGGCCGCCCTGAGCGCGGGGTTGGCGGGTTTGGCGGCCGGGCGCCCCGATCCGGCCGTGCTGGTCGGCCGGACCCGGTCGGTGGGCAGGCGAGTGTTCGTGTTTCCGGGGCAGGGTTCCCAGTCGCTTGGCATGGGTGCCGAACTGTACCAACGTTTTCCGGTGTTCGCGCAGGCCTTCGATGAGGCCATCGCGGCGGTGGACGCGCACACGCGGCTGCCGCTGCGCGACGTGATCTGGGGCACCGACCCGCAGTTGTTGCAGAGCACCGAATTCGCCCAGCCGGCACTGTTCGTGGTGGAGATCGCGTTGGCCGCGCTGTGGCAGTCCTTCGGCGTCACACCGGATGTGGTGATCGGCCACTCGGTGGGCGAGATCGCCGCGGCGTGCGTGGCCGGGGCGATCTCGCTGCCCGACGCGGCCCGGCTGGTGGCGGCGCGCGGTCGCCTGATGGCCGCGCTGCCGGCCGGCGGGGTGATGATCGCCGTGGCCGCGACCGAGGACGAGGTGGCCCCCCTGCTGAACGGCGCCGTGAGCATCGCGGCGGTCAACGGCCCGCGTTCGCTGGTGCTCTCCGGTGAGCAGGCCGCGGTGGGGGCGGTCGCCGACCGGTTGGCCGCCGGTGGCGCGCGGGTGCACCGGCTGGCGGTCTCGCACGCGTTTCACTCGCCGTTGATGGAACCCATGTTGGACGACTTCGCGGCGGTGGCGGCCGGGGTCTCGGCGGCCGAGCCGCGAATCGCCTTGGTGTCCAACCTGACCGGGCAACTGGCCGGCCCCGGCTATGGCTCGGTCGCGTACTGGGTGGACCACGTGCGCCGGCCGGTGCGGTTCGTCGACGGCGTGCGGCTGGCGGAATCCCTGGCTGCCGGGGTGTTCCTGGAGGTGGGGCCGGGCGCGGCGTTGACGTCCGCGGTGGAACAGTCCCTGACCGCCGACCGGGCGTCCACGGTGGTCACGATGGCCAAAGGCCGCCCGGAGATCGACTCGCTGTTGCGGGCGGCGGCGGAGCTGTTCACGGCCGGCGCCGACGTGCAATGGGCGGCGGCCTTCGCCGATCTGCATCCCCGGCGTGTCGAGCTGCCCACCTATGCCTTTGTGCGCCGCCGGTTTTGGCTGTCCGGCGATTCGGTGGGGTCGGCCAACATCGCCAGCCTCGGTCTCACCGAGGCCGAGCACGCGTTGCTGGGCGCGGTGGTCGATCGCCCGGACTCCGGTGGTGTGGTGTTGACGGGCCGGCTTTCGGTAGCCGCCCAGCCATGGCTGGCCGACCACGCGGTCGCCGGCACCGTGCTGTTTCCCGGGGCCGGCTTCGTGGAGTTGGCGTTGCGGGCCGGCGACGAGGTCGGCTGCTCGCTGGTCCAAGAGCTCACTCTGTCGGCGCCACTGGTGGTTCCGTCGCCGCCGGCGGCCGGCGTGGTACACCTGCAGGTCGTGGTGACCGCGGCCGCCGAGGCGGGCACCCGCTCGGTCGCCGTGTATTCCCGCGCCGCGCAAGGTGATTGGGTGCTGCACGCCGAAGGCGTGCTCAGCGACGGCGCGACGCGGGAACCGGCCGCCGACCTGTCAATGTGGCCGCCGCCGGGCGCGGACGGAGTGGACGTGACCGGCGCCTACGAGGGTCTGGCGGCCCGCGGTTATGGCTACGGACCGGCGTTTCAGGGGCTGCGCGCCGTCTGGCGAAGGGGCGCCGAGATTTTCGCCGAGGTCGAGCTCCCGCAGCAGGCCGGCGTCTCGACCGCCGGCCTCGGCATCCATCCGGTGGTCCTGGACGCGGCGCTGCACGCGCTGGGGGTGGCCAACGAGCGGATCGAGACCGTCTTGCCATTCTCGTGGCAGGGCGTGAGCCTGTACGCGGCCGGCGCGTCGCGGGTGCGGGTCAGGCTGGCGCCGGCCGGTCCCGGTGCCGTCTCGATCGAGCTGGCCGATTCGTCCGGCCTACCGGTCCTGTCGGTGCGCGAGCTGGTCACGCGCGCCGTCTCGGCCGACCAGTTGACGGCGGCGGTGGCCGCCCGTTCGGGAAGCGGTGAGCTGCTCGACGTGGTGTGGTCGCCGATGTCGTTGCCGGGCAACGGGATCGGGGCGGACTTCACCGTCTGGGAGCCATCGGCGGCGGATGCCGGCGCGGTGGCGTCGGTGTATGCGGCGACGCACGAGGCCCTGGGTGCGCTGCAAAGTCGGCTGGCCGGTGAGGCGGCCGGGGTCCTGGTGGTGCAGACCCGCGGCGCGGTCGGACTGGCGGCCGAGGACGTGACGGACCTGGCCGGTGCGGCGGTGTGGGGGTTGACGCGGTCGGCGCAGGCCGAACACCCCGGTCGCGTGGTGCTGGTCGATACCGACGGAACGCTCGATGTCGCCGCCGTGATCGGTTGCGGCGAGCCACAAGTCGTGGTGCGCGACGGGGTGGCCTACAGCGCCCGGCTGAAACCGGCCGACCGGCGGCCCCTGCTGCAGCTGCCCGACCCGCCGGCGGTGTGGCGGCTGGCCGCCGGCGACGCCGGGACGCTCGAAGATCTCGCCGTCCAGGAGTATCCGCCCGCGCGACTGGAGCCCGGCCAGGTGCGGGTGGCGGTGGCCGCGGCCGGGGTGAACTTCCGCGACGTGCTGGTGGCACTGGGCATGTACCCGGGTGCGGCCCAACTGGGCGCGGAGGGCGCCGGGATCGTCACCGAACTCGGCCCCGGCGTCGCCGATTTGGCCGTCGGGGACGCGGTCATGGGGATCTTCGGGCTGGCCGGTTCGGAGGCGGCCGTCGACCGCCGATTGGTGACCCGGGTGCCGCGCGGCTGGTCGATGGCCCAGGCCGCGGCCGTGCCGGTGGTGTTCCTGACGGCCTATTACGGGCTGTCGGTGCTGGCCGGCCTGCGCGCCGGGCAGCGGGTGCTGGTGCACGCCGCCACCGGTGGGGTGGGCATGGCCGCGGTGCAACTGGCCCGGCACTGGGGGGCGGAGGTCTACGCGACCGCCAGCCGCGGTAAGTGGGACACCCTGCGCGCCATGGGATTCGACGATGCGCACATCGCGGATTCGCGCACGCTGGACTTCGAGCAGCAGTTCGCCGGGGGCGTCGACGTGGTGCTCAACTCGCTGGCGGGGGAGTTCAACGATGCGTCGCTGCGGCTGCTGGGCGCCGGCGGTCGCTTCATCGAAATGGGCAAGACCGATCTGCGCGACCCGGACGACATCGCCCGGGCCCATCCCGGCGTGACGTACCGCGCGTTCGATTTGATGGAGGCCGGCCCCGACCGCATCGCCGAGATGCTGGCGGAATTGCTGAGGTTGTTCGCGGCCGGCGTCCTGGTGCCGTTGCCCGTCAAGGCGTTTGATGCGCGCGGCGCCGCCGACGCCTACCGGTTCGTCAGCCAGGCCCGCCACATCGGCAAGGTCGTGCTCACCATGCCGGGCGGGCCCGCCGGGCTGGCCGGCGGCACCGCGCTGATCACCGGCGGGACCGGCATGGCCGGTTCGGCGGTGGCACGGCATCTGGTCGAGCGGCACCGGGTGCCCCACGTGATGCTGGTCAGCCGCAGCGGTGACCGCGCCGACGGCATGACCGAGCTGGCCGCCGAACTGCGCGACGCGGGAGCGTCGGTGTCGGTGGTCGCCTGTGACGTCGGCGACCGGGCGGCCGTCGCGGCCCTGCTGGCCCGGGTGCCGGCGCGGTACCCGTTGCGGTCGGTGTTCCACGCCGCGGGCGTGCTCGACGACGCGGTGATCGCCTCCCTGACGGCGGCGCGCATGGACACCGTGCTGCGGGCCAAGGTCGACGGGGCCTGGCACCTGCACGAGCTGACCCGGGACCTGGATCTGGCGGCGTTCGTGGCGTTTTCGTCGATGGCGGGCATCGTGGGCGCCCCTGGCCAAGGGAACTACGCGGCGGCCAACAGCTTCCTCGACGCGCTGGCGGCGCATCGCCACGCTCACGGGCTGGCGGGACTATCGGTCGCCTGGGGAATGTGGGAAGAATCCTCCGCGATGACCCAACACCTCGGCGAGCGCGACAAGGCCAGGATGAGCCGCGCCGGGCTGAGCGCGTTGACCACCCGGCAAGCGCTGGAACTGCTGGACGCCGCGTTGCTCGCCGAACACCCCATGGTGGTGGGCACAAGACTCGATCGGGGCGCGCTGGGGCAGCACAGCGCCACGTTGCCGCCACTGCTCAGCCAGCTGGCCGCCCGCCCGGCTCGCCGGATGCTGGAGCACACCGACATGGTGTCCCTGACCGGCCTGCGGGCGCGGCTGGGCGGCATGTCGCCCGAGCAGCGGCACAGCGAACTGGTGGAACTGGTCTGCAGCAACGCGGCCACGGTGTTGGGTCACAGCACCGCGGACGTCCACGCCGACGACGCGTTCGGCGATCTCGGGTTCGATTCGCTGACCGCCGTCGAGCTGCGCAACCGGCTCAAAATCGCTACCGGACTCACCCTTTCGCCCACGTTGATCTTCGATCACCCCACACCGGCCGCGCTTGCCGAACACCTCGGCACCCAGCTCGCCACCGGCGGCCCCGGCGCGGCGGCCGCCACCCCGCCCGACCGGACGGCCCGCTTCGAGGAGATCACCCGCGAACTGCAGGCGCTGCTCAATCAGCCCGACCTCAGTCCCGGCGACAAGAAGCAACTGGTCGCCCGGCTGGAAGGCCTGCTGGACACGGTGCCGGGCTCGGCACCGGCACCGCTGCTGGCACACCCCGAGCACGCGTTCGACGACGACATCTCCACCGCCACCGACAGTCAGCTGTTCGCCATTCTCGACGACGAAGTCGGCCCCTGACTTGCCTCCGACAGACGTCGCGATCATCGGGCTGGCCTGCAGGTTTCCGGGCGCGCCCGACCCGTCCGCGTTCTGGCGCCTGATCCGTGACGGGCGTGAGGCCGCCCAATTGGGCGGGGACGCCGGGGAATTCGACGCGGACTTCTTCAACCTGTCGCCGCGTGAGGCGGCCGCGATGGATCCGCGGCAGCGCCTGGCCCTCGAATTGACCTGGGAGCTGCTCGAGGACGCGTTCGTGGTGCCGGAAAAGATACGGGGACAAGAGGTCTCGGTGTTCCTCGGGGCGATGACGGACGACTACGCGGCCCTGACGCTGCGCGATCTCGTCGACAACCTGGACCACCACACCTTCACCGGCATCAGCCGGGCGATGATCGCCAACCGGGTGTCGTACGCCTTCGGGTTGCGCGGACCCAGCATGACCGTCGACTCCGGTCAGTCGTCCTCGTTGGTGGCGGTGCACCTCGGCTGCGACAGCGTGCGCACCGGGCGGGCGACGATGGCCGTCGCGGGCGGCGTCCACCTCAACCTGTCCGACGAAATCGCCATGCTGGAACGGGAATTCGGTGCGGTATCGGTGTCGGGCCACACCTACGCCTTCGATCGTCGCGCCGACGGCTACGTGCGCGGTGAAGGCGGCGGACTGGTGCTGCTCAAGCCGTTGGCGGCCGCCCTGGACGACGGCGACCGCATTCACGCCGTCATTCGCGGCGGTGCCGTCGGCAACGCCGGGCACAGCGGAGCCGCCCAGACCGTCCCGTCGGCGCGCAGTGAAGCGGACGTGATCCGGCGCGCGCTCGCCGACGCCGGCCTCGACATCGGCGACATCGACTACGTCGAGGCGCACGGCACCGGGACCAAGGTCGGCGACGCGATCGAAGCCCGGGCGCTGGGCGAGGTCTTCGCCGGGCGCGCGCACGATCCGGTGCGGGTCGGTTCGGTGAAGACCAACATCGGTCACGCCGGCAGCGCCGCGGGAATCGCGGGCCTGCTCAAGGCCGCCCTGGCGGTCGAACATGCCGCGATCCCGCCCAGCCTCAACTACACCGACCCCGAGGCCGGGCTGAATCATCTTGGGCTGCAAGTCAACACCGCCCTGGCGGCGTGGCCGTCGGGGGATCGGCCGCGGCGGGCCGGGGTGTCCTCGTTCGGCATGGGCGGCACCAACGCACACCTGATTGTCGAGCAGCCCCCGGCCCAGCGGGACACCGCGCCATCGGATTCGCGGGCGGCCACGGATGGGGTTGTGCCGTGGGTGCTGTCGGCCCGTTCCGAACGGGCGCTGGTTAACCAGGCCCGGCGGCTGTCTGACTTCGTGGCCGACCGGGCCGGCGTGAGCCCCCTCGACGTGGCCCGGTCGCTGGTCGACACCCGGACACTCTTCGAGCACCGCGCGGTCGTGGTGGGTCGCGACGCCGCGGCGCTGACGGCGGGGTTGGCGGCCGTCGCCGCGGGGGAGCCACGGCCGAATGTCGCGGTGGGCCGGGCGGGTTCGTCCGGCGCGACGGCCTTCGTGTTCCCGGGTCAGGGCTCGCAATGGTTGGGCATGGGTCGGCAACTGTACGACCGGTTCGACGCGTTCGCCCGCGCGTTCGACGAGGCCGCCGCGTCGGTGGACGCGCACGTCCGGCTGCCGCTGCGCGAGGTGATGTGGGGCGACGACCCGGAGTTGTTGCGCAGCACCGAGTTTGCCCAGCCGGCCTTGTTCGTGTTGGGCCTCGCGCTGGCGGCCTTGTGGGAATCCTTCGGTGTGACACCGGATGTGGTGATGGGGCACTCGGTGGGTGAGATCGCCGCGGCGTGCGTGGCCGGGGTGCTGTCGCTCGCGGACGCGTCGCGCATGGTGGCGGCGCGAGGCCGGTTGATGGCGCAACTGCCGGCCGGCGGGGTGATGGTGGCGGTCGAGGCCGGCGAAGCCGAGGTCGCCGGGCTGCTGACCGACGGGGTGAGCCTCGCGGCGGTCAACGGCCCCAACGCGGTGGTGCTGTCCGGCGCCGAGGCCCCCGTCGAAGCGCTGGCGGACCGGCTGGCCCGGATGGGTCGGCGCGTGCATCGGCTGGCGGTGTCGCACGCGTTTCACTCGTCGCTGATGCAGCCCATGGTGGCGCAGTTTGCCGCGGCGGTGGCCGACATCGAGGCCAGGCAGCCGCGAATCGGGCTGGTGTCCAACCTGACCGGCCAGTTCGCGGGCGGCGGCTACGGCTCGCCGCAGTACTGGGCGGCGCACATCGGCCAGCCGGTGCGCTTCTTCGAGGGGGTGCGCGCCGCCGAGGCCGCCGGCGCCGGGACCTTCGTGGAGCTGGGCCCGGGCGCGGCGCTGACGGCGGCGGTCGACCAATCGCTGAGCACGCCGCAGGCCGTATCGGTGCCCACGATGGCCAAGGACCACCCCGAAACGGAATCGCTGGTGTTCGCGGCCGCCCGGCTGTTCTCCCGCGGCCTCGACCCGAACTGGGCCGCCGTGTTCGCCGGACGCAACGCCCGGCGGATCGACTTGCCCACGTACGGCTTTGCACGGCAACGTTTTTGGCTGGGATCCGGTGGAGCCGGGGCGGCGCCGCCCGCCACGGCGGCTCGAGCACCCGACCTGGCGCAGCGGTTGCACGGACTGGCCCTCGACGATCAGCACCGTGTGCTGGTCGAATTGGTCTGCGAGCACGCGGCGGCCGTCTCGGGGCATCCCGGCGGCCACGCCATCGACCACGACCGCGCGTTCGGCGACATCGGGTTCGACTCGATGATCGGGGTCGAACTGCGCAACCGTCTCACCAGCCATACCGGACTGGCTTTGTCGCGAACGCTGATCTTCGATTATCCGACGCCGGCCGCGTTGGCCGATCATCTTCGCCGGCAACTGCTGCACGACGAGGCGGGCGAATCCGACGACGAAAGAATTTGGTCGACGCTGCGCAAGATTCCGGTGCGCGAGCTCCGAAGAACGGGAATGCTCGAAAAACTCTTATTGCTCGCCGGCGCACCGGAAACGTCGGCCGCAGACGCACATTCCGGTGCCGACGACATCGACTCGTTGAGCCCGGACGCGTTGATCGCGATGGCGCTGAGCTCGGCGGACGAGGAAGACACCGAGTGATGAATTCCCCACTGGCGGATATGATTACGCGAACAGAAAGACGCCCTAATGAGGCATGTGTTGAATACCAAAGACTTTTGCGCCGCGCTACGGGACGGCATAAACTTCCGGCATTACGCGGAGCCGTATTGAGGTTGGTCGGCAACCAAGAGAGCAGATCATGAGCGTCATCGCGGGTGTGTTCGGCGCAGTGCCGCCGCATCGCTACAGTCAAAGCGAGGTCACCGACCAGGTGGTCAAGTTCCCCGCGCTGGCCGAGCACGAAGAGATCGTCCGGCGCCTGCACGCCGCCGCCAAGGTCAACAGCCGCCACCTGGTGCTGCCCCTCGAGCGCTACCACGAGCTCACCGACTTCGGTGCCGCCAACGAGATCTTCGTCGACAAGGCCGTGGAGCTGGGCTGTGAAGCGCTGCTGGGCGCGCTCGACGAGGCCGGGCTGCGACCGCGGGACATTGACATGATCGCCACGACGACGGTGACCGGCATCGCGGTGCCGTCACTCGACGCGCGGATCGTCGGGCGGCTGGGCCTGCGCCCGGACGTGCGGCGGATGCCGCTGTTCGGCCTGGGTTGCGCGGCCGGGGCGGCCGGGGTGGGCCGGCTGCACGACTACCTGCGCGGTGCCCCGGACGGCGTCGCCGCGCTGGTGTCGGTCGAGCTGTGTTCGCTCACCTTTCCGACGGTCCGCCCGACCGTGTCGGGACTGGTCGGGACGGCGATGTTCGGTGACGGCGCCGCCGCCGTGGTCGCCGCCGGGGACCGTCGCGCCCAGCAACTGAATTCCGCCGGGCCAGACATCGTGGATTCGCGCAGCCGCCTGTATCCCGAATCGCTGCACATCATGGGCTGGAACATCGGCTCGGACGGCGTGCAACCGACGATGTCGCCGGAGCTGCCCAATGTCATCGACCGCTATCTGGCCGACGACGTGAGCAGCTTCCTCACGCCGCACGGGCTGACGAAGGACGACATCGGCGCCTGGGTCACCCACCCCGGCGGCCCCAAAGTGATCGACGCGATCGCCAAGAGCCTCGAACTGCCCCCGGAGGCGCAGGAACTGACCTGGCGCTCGCTGGGGGAGGTGGCCAACCTCTCGTCGGCGTCGGTGCTGCACATCCTGCGCGACACCATCGCCAAACCGCCGCCGGCCGCCAGCCCCGGCCTGTTGCTCGCGATGGGGCCCGGCTTCGGGTCCGAACTGGTGCTGCTGCGCTGGCACTGACGCTCTCGCGAAACCCGTTGCGGCCCAAGTGTTTACTCGAGCAACTCGGAGAGCTCCAACCAGCGTCCCTCCGTCGCGGCGACCTCGTCCTCGAGCGCGCGCAACTCCCGGGTGAGCCGGGTGATGCCGACGTGGTCGGACTGGTCGTGCGCGGCCAGTTCGTGGTGCTTGTCCGCGATCCGGTCCGCCAACCGCGCGAGCTGCCGGTCCAGGGCGGCCACCTCCTTTTCCGCGGCCCGGCGTTGTGCGCCGGACATCGCCTGGGCCTCGGGCAGGGAAGCGGGCCGCGGCGAATCCTGGGCGGCCCGGGCGGTCCGCTCGCCGGCGAGCCGCAGGTACTCGTCGACGCCGCCGGGTAGGTGCCGCAACCGGCCGTCGAGCACCGCGTACTGCTGATCGGTGACCCGCTCCAGCAGATAGCGGTCGTGCGAGACGACGATCAGCGTGCCGGCCCACGAGTCCAGCAGATCCTCCATGGCGGCCAGCGTGTCGGTGTCGACGTCGTTGGTCGGCTCGTCCAGTAGCAACACGTTGGGCTCGGAAAGCAGGGTGAGCAACAGCTGCAGCCGCCGCCGCTCACCGCCGGAGAGATCCTCGACGCGGGCCGACAGCTGGCCTTGAGACCCGCGCACGCCGAAGCCGAGTCGCTCCAGCAGCTGCGCCGGGGTGACCTCGCGGCCGTCGACCTGGTAGCCGCCCTGTAGTCGGCCCAGCACATCGGCGATCCGGTCGCCGCGGACCGCGGCCAGCGCGTCGCCCTGCTGGTCGAGTACCGCCAGGCGCACGGTCTTGCCGCGCTTGACGCGGCCCGCGTCCGGCTCGATGGTGCCGTCGATCAACCTCAGCAGGGTCGACTTGCCGGCGCCGTTGGCCCCGACGATGCCGGTGCGCTCGCCGGGGGCGATCCGCCACTCGACATCGCGCAGCACCGGGCGGCCCCCGAACGAGACCGAGACGTCGAGCAGGTCGACCACGTCCTTGCCCAGCCGGGCGGTGGCCAGCTTGGCCAGTTCGACGGTGTTGCGCAGCGGCGGCACGTCGGCGATCAGCTGGTTGGCCGCCTCGATCCGGAACTTGGGTTTTGACGTCCGAGCCGGCGCGCCGCGGCGCAGCCACGCCAGCTCCTTGCGCATCAGGTTCTGCCGCTTGGCCTCGGCGACGGCGGCCATCCGGTCCCGCTCGACGCGCTGCAGAACGTAGGCGGCGTAGCCGCCGTCGAACGGTTCGACGATTCCGTCGTGCACCTCCCACGTCGTGGTGGCGACTTCGTCGAGGAACCAGCGGTCGTGGGTCACCAGCAGCAGCCCGCCGGTGTTGCGCGCCCAGCGTTGCCGCAGATGCCCGGCCAGCCAGGTGATGCCCTCGATGTCGAGATGGTTGGTGGGCTCGTCGAGCGCGATGACGTCCCATTCGCCGATCAGCAATCGGGCCAGCTGCACCCGGCGACGCTGCCCACCGGACAGGGTGGAAACCGTTGCCTCCCAGGCGATGTCGGAGACCAGCCCGGTGACCACGTCGCGCACCCGCGCGTCGCCGGCCCACTGGTGTTCGGCCGCCTCGCCGACGAGCGTGTAGCCCACGGTGCGGTCCGGGTCCAGGGTGTCGGCCTGGCTCAGCGCGCCGACCCGCAACCCGCTGCGCCGGGTGACCCGCCCGGCGTCGGGTCGTTGCTGACCGGTCAGCAGCCGCAGCAGGCTGGATTTGCCGTCGCCGTTTCGCCCGACGATGCCGATGCGGGCGCCGTCGTTGACCCCGAGCGTGATCGAGTCGAAGACCACCTGAGTCGGATATTCGAGGTGTACGGCCTCGGCCCCAAGTAGGTGCGCCACCGGGCCGACCCTAGCGTCCCGCCGCTAGCCGAGGGTCAGCAGCGCGTGGTCCACCTGGCTTTGGGTTTCCGCCGACGCCTTGCTGGCCACGGCGTCCAGGAAGCGGCTCGCGACGTCGCGCAGCTTCAGGTTCGCCTCCTGGGAACGCCACACCAGGATGTCGAACGCGCGCTCGGCCGAGATGCCGTACGCGGTCATCAGCACGCCCTTGGCCTGCTCGATGCGCGCGCGGGCATCGGCCACCGCCGACAGCACGTTGGTGATGTCGGAGTGCAGGGAGTCGGTGACGTCGACGTAGAACCCGGACGTGCCGGCCAGCGCACCGGTGCCGTCGACCATCCGATCGCCGGCGACGACGACGCACCGGGTGCGACCGGCGGTGTCGATGATGCGGTGCCGGCTGCTGAACGGCTTGCCCTTCATCACGCGGTCGAGCACGGCCGCCACCCGCTCCCGGTCGTCCGGATGCTTGTGTTGCAGCAGCAGTTCCGTGGTGGGCTTGACCTGTCCCGGCTTGTAGCCGTGCATGCGCGCGACCGCGTCCGACCACTCCCAGCGATGGCCGTCGATGTAGAACCAGAACCTGCCGACGCGCTGCGGCTCGCCGAGGCCCAGCACCAGGTCGACCGCACTCAGGTCGCCTTCCTCGACGACGTCAGTCACCACCGGCTCACGGCGCTCAACAGTGTCGTCGCTGGAGTTCACCGTCATGGTGCGATTCCCCAATCGCCGTTGTGAAAACCTTGGCTTGTCAATTCCCGTTTTTGCGCGGCTCCATGCCTAGGCCACCCGGTACCGCTCGGCGTCGCGGTGTTTGAACTCGCACCCGAAGCCCGGGCGGTGCTGATCGGGGCGCAGGGCCCCGCCCTCGGGGGACAGGGCGCCCTCGAAGAGCAGGTGTTCGATGCGGTGGTGGTCGTGGAAGTACTCCAGGTGTCGCAGGTTCGGGATCGTGGTGGCGACGTGGGCGTGCAGGTTGGGAGCGCAGTGCCCGGACACGTCGACGTTGTAGGAAGCGGCCACGGCCGCGGCGCGCACCCAGTCGGTGATGCCCCCGCAGCGGGTGACGTCGATCTGCAGGCAGTCCACCGCGTCGGCGGCGAGCATCCGGTTGAAGTAGGCCAGGTCGTAGCCGTACTCGCCGGCGGTGACATCCGGACTCACCTGGTCGCGCACCTCCCGCAGGCCGGCCAGGTCGTCGGAGGAGACGGGTTCTTCGAACCAGGTGACGCCGTGGTCGGCCATGGCGTGGGCCACCCGGATGGCCTGCTTGCGGCGGTAGCCGCCGTTGGCGTCGACATACAGTTCGGTGTCCGGCCCGATCACCTTGCGCGCCAAGGCGATTCGATCCAGATCGCGGCCCACGTCGGAGCCCCATGACTCGCCGATCTTGATCTTCACCCGCGGGATCTTCCACTCGCCGACCCAGCGTTCGAGTTGGGCACGCGTGGTGCGCTCGTCGTAGGTGGTGAAGCCGCCGCTGCCGTAGATCGGCACCTCGGGGTGCGCCATGCCGAGCAGCCGGCACACCGGCAGCTCCAGCAGCTTGCCCTTGAGGTCCCACAGCGCGGTGTCGAGCGCGGAGATCGCGCACGACGTCAGCCCGGGCCGCCCGTTGTTGCGCATCGCGATGACCATCGACTGCCACCGGGCCGGGATGTCCACGGCGCTGTGGCCGGTGAGCGTGCCGGCGAGCTTGCCGGTGATCAACGCGGCGCACGCGCCGTCGGCGTAGGTGTAGCCGATGCCGCGCCGGCCGCCGGCCGCAACCTCGGCGAGCACCAGCGTGGTCGACGACCACGACAGGGTGCCGTCGGCTTCCGGTGCGTCGGTGGGGATTTCGTAGGCCTGCGCGGTGACCCCTTCGATAGCCGCGTCGATGCGCGCGGTTGTCATCGCGCCCACCGGCGGCCCGCCCGCGCCGCGAGCCACGCGCCCACCCCCGCCGCGCCGAGCGCGCCGGTACCGCTGATGGCGGGATGCTGCGACGCCCACAGTTGCGGGCTGCGCGCGTGCGACTTGTCATCGAACTGGCCGTGCGCGCCGTGGTCGGTGCCCGGTTCGTCGTCCAGCGGCTGCCACAGGTTGTGCGGCCGGCCGGGCCCGACGTGTTCCTCGGTCTGCTGGGAGTCGTAGCCGGTGCGCCCGAGGTAGCGATCCAGCAGCGGCGCGACGAACTTCTGCCCCAGCAGCGTCACCATGGTGGAATCGCCGACCCAATATTGCTTGCGCCCCGGATGGTCGGCGGCATACACCACGCCGCGCGCGGCGACCTCGGGCTGGTAGATCGGCGGCACCGGCTGGGGATGGCGGGGCAGCCGGGACAGCACCCAGGAGAACTGCGGGGTGTTGACCGCCGGCATCTGCACGACGGTGATCCGCACCTTCGAGCCCTCGTGGAACAGTTCGCAACGCACCGATTCGGTGAACCCGTTGACCGCGTGCTTGGCGCCGCAATACGCCGACTGCAACGGGATCGACCGCTGGCTGAGCGCCGAGCCGACCTGCACGATGGTGCCGCGGTTGCGGGGGCGCATCTTGGCCAGCGCCGCCATGGTGCCGTGCACGTAGCCGAGGTAGGACACCTCGGTCACGCGCTTGAACTCCTCGGCGCTGATCTCGCGCAGCGGCGCGAACACCGAGGTGAACGCGACGTTGACCCACACGTCGATGGGGCCGAAGGCGGATTCGGCCTCGTCGGCGGCGGCGACGACGGCCGAGTGGTCGGCCACGTCAGTCGGGATCGCCAGCGCCTTGCCGCCGCCGGCCTCGACGTCACGGGCGGCGCCGTCGAGCCCCGCGGCGCCGCGAGCGAGCAGGGCGACGTTGGCGCCGCGCCGCCCGAACTCCTTCGCGGTGGCGCGGCCGATGCCGGCGCTGGCTCCGGTGATCACCACTGTTTGTGTCATCGCAGAACTGCCTTTCGCTCGGTCGGAGTTGTCACTGATGGTGGGCGTCGTCGTCGGTGAGGATGGCCGTGCATTCGAGCATCAGGGCGTGCGCGAACGCCTGGGGCAGGTTGCCGCGCAGCTGGCGCTGCCGCACGTCGTACTCCTCGCAGAACAGCCCCGGCGGGCCGCACGCGGCGCGGTTGCGTTCGAACCAGCGCATGGCGCAATCGCCGTGGCCCAGTTGGTGTTCGGCCAGCGCCATCATGAATCCGCAGAGCAGGAAGGCGCCCTCGGCGTCGCCGAGCTCGCGCTCGTCGTGCCGGAAGCGATAGACGAACCCGTCCTCGGTGAGTTCGCGGCGAACGGCGTCCAGGGTGGCCCGGGTGCGGGGGTCGTCGGCGGGCACGGCGCCGCGCACCGGCGGCAGCAGCAACGACGCGTCCACCCCCGTCAGCCGCGGGCTGCGCTGCCAGTAGCCGTGCGGGTGCAGGCTGCTCGACGCGGTGTCGGCCAGGATCGCGTCGGCCAGGGAAGCGCACGCGGTGACCTCTGGCCCGGCGCCGGCCAGCTTGGCGACGGCGCGCAGCCCGGCCACACAGGCCAGCCGGGACTGCGTCCAGTGCTCGTTCTCGATTTCCCACACCCCGGCATCCGGTTCACGCCAACGCTTTTCGATGGCCCGGATGGCGGTCTGCACCGCGCGCCACCCCTCGGCGTCGAGCCGGTCGGCGGCACCCGCCTTGGCCAGCAACTGCAGCGCCTCACCGAAGACGTCGAGCTGGAACTGCTGGTTGACCCAGTTGCCGACCTTGTCCGAGCCGCCGGGATAGCCGGGCAGGTCGAGCGTCTCCTCGCCGGGCACCGCGCCGCCGGTGACGGTGTAGGCGGGCTTGAGGTCGGGGCCGTCCTCGAGCAGCCGGGCGCCGACGAATTCGACCGCCCGGTCCAGCAGTTCGGTGGTGCCGACGGCGGCGGCGGCCATGCCGGCGTACACCTGGTCGCGGATCCAGGCGTAGCGGTAGTCGTAGTTCTGGTTGGTGTGCGCGCGTTCGGGCAGGCTCATGGTGGCGGCGGCCACCATGCCGCCCCCGCTGCTGGTCAGGCCGCGCAGCACCGCGTAGGAGTGGCTGCCGTCGCGCGCGGCGATGGTGCAGTTCAGCCGGGGCACGCTGCGCTGCCAGGCGGCCGCGGTGGCGTCCCAGGCCAGGTCGGGGTCCGGCGGCCGCTCGGGCAGCGCGCGTTCGGACAGCTCCAGCACCAGGTCGTGGTGCCGGCCGTCCTCGAGGGTGATCTCGCAGGTGAGCAGCTCGCTCCTGTCGTGCGAGGCCTTGACGACGCGGGCCTGGCAGCCGGCCAGCCACCGCCAGCGCAACCGGCCCGAGCGGCCGCTCCACACGCCGTCCTCGCAGGACGGCTGGCCGAGGCCGTGTTTGCCGAACCCCGCGCCCGGCGCCAGCAGCACCCGCACCCGCGCCGTCCCGCGGCACACCGTGAGGCGGCGCAGCAGCACCACCCGGTCGGGGTCGCCCGGAAAGGCCAGCGCCTCACGGCATTCCACGGTGCCGTCGCGGGTGATCCAGCGGTTGCGCCAGATCAGGGTGCCCGGCTCATAATAGCCGCCCCACACGTGCCAGACGTCGGTCGGCGTGATCGCGTAAACCCCGCCGCCGCCAATGAGATTGGAGAAGACGGCGTCGGAATCCCAGTGCGGCGCGCACATCCACGCGATGTCGCCCTGCGGCCCGATCAGTGCGCCGCGCTCGCCGTCTGCGAGCAACGCGTACTCACGCAGCACCCGGGGGGCGAAGGTCGTCTCGACGTCGATCGTTCGGTCAGCCACGGGCTCTCGCCTCCGACCTCCGTCCCGCAGTGGTATCGATCTTCCCGCCGGCCAACCGTTCGGCGAGCCGCGAGGCCAGCGCCATGATGGTCAGCGCCGGGTTCGCCGAGCCCTGCGTGGGACACACCGAGCCATCGGCCAGAAACAGGTTCGGGACGCCCCACACGCGCTGATCGGAGTCGACGACCGAATTGTCCGGGCTGGTGCCCATCCGGGCGCCACCGATCAGGTGGGCGAAGCGCTGGATGGTGAGCACGTCCTGGGCGTCGGCGGCGTGCAGGATGTCGCCGATCACCTTGGTGGAGTAGGCCATGTTGGCCTTGTCGTTGTCGCACAGCGTGTAGTCGAACCGGGCCACCGGGATGCCGTAGGGGTCCTTCGCTTCATCCCCAGAGGCCAGCGTCACGCGATTGTCCGGCAGCGGCAGCAGCTCGTTGAGCACGCCGACGGTCGCCCAGTGGTTGTAATCGCGCATGTACTCCCGCATCGCGCGGCCCCAGTGCCCCTCGGCCAGCACGTGTTCGGCCCAGCCGATGGGCAACGGCGATACGGTCTGGATGGCGAAGCCGCGGGCGAAGCCACGGGATTGGTCGGTCTCGTAGAACTGTTCGGAGGTCACCTCCGGGGGCGGCGCCTTGTACATCCGCACCTCCTCGGACCACCGGCCCGCGGACTGGGTGGCGCCCTGAACCATCACATAGCGCCCGACCTGGTCGTCGTTGTTACCCAACCCGTTCGGGAAGCGGTCCCTGGCCGAGTTCAACAGCAGCCGCGGTGTCTCGATCGAATACCCGGCTATGGCAACCACTTTGGCGCGTTGCAGCCGCTCCTTGCCGCCCACCTCGTCGTAGTAGACCACGCCGCGGGCGGTGCCGCTCTCGTCCAGCTCGACGCGCGAGGCCATACAGTTGGCGCGGATCTCCACGGCATGGGCCAGCGCGTCGGGCAGGTGCGTGACGTACGGGCTGGCCTTCGCGTTGACCTTGCAGCCCTGCAGGCAGTAGCCGCGGTAGATGCAGTGCGGGCGATTGCCGAAGGTGCCGTTGACGATGCCGACGGGCCCGACCCGCATCTCGATGCCGAGCTTGAGCGCCCCCCGCCAGATCTTGGCGGCGGCACCCGAAATGGGATGCGGCGCAAAGGGATAGCGATGCGGATCGCCCCAGGGCCAATTCTGGCCGGCCACCGGCAGCTCGAGCTCGACCTGCTCGTAGTGGCGGCGGATGTCCTCGTAGCGGATGGGCCAGTCCGCCCCGACCCCGTCGCGGGTGTAGGTCTCGAAGTCGCTGGGGTGAAACCGCGGGGTGTATCCGGCGTAGTGCACCATCGAGCCGCCCACCCCGCGCCCGGAGTTGTTCTTGCCCAACTCGATCGGGTCGTCGCCGCCGATGATGCGTTTCTGTGTCCAGTACAGCGCGTGCGATCCGGCCTCGTCGGACACCCAGTCCTCGTCGGGATGCCAGAACGGGCCGGCTTCCAGGATCACCACCCGCCAGCCCTCGCGGGCCAGCCGCTGCGCGAGCACCGAGCCACCGGCCCCGGCACCGACGACCACCAAATCGACCTCGTCGTCATCGGCGTAGCGCCGCATGGTCTTTTCGCCCGGTAGATCGCGGGTGTGCACGTCGAGCAGGAACCGCGAGTCGTTGTCCTTCGGTCCGACCGCGCCCTTGAACAGACCCCGCAAGAAGTCGCCCATCACAGCTCCCCGTTGTTCACGATTTGCACCGGGTCCTCGTCGGTGGCGCCGCGGGTCTCGTACGGTTCGCGCGCGGCGGCCGGACCGGTGGCGCCGCCGAGGCGCATGAAGCCGCGCGGGTAGGCCGGGCCGCCGAACCCGATCTCGTTCCACGCCCACGGGTGGGAGTAGAAGCCCGACAACGTCATTCGCATGCACACCGACCACGCCCGCTTGACGTTCAGGCTCTGCCACGCCCCGCCCTGCAGGTCGGCCTGGGAGAGTTTGTCGATGATCGCCTCGCGGGTGGTGATATCGGCGTCGGCGAAAGAGGTTGCGCCGTAGTGGTTCCTCGCCGTCTCATCGAGCCCGCGCAGCACCAGCCGCCAGGTGTCGCGGTCGTCGGGCATGTCGGCGTACTGGTAGCCGTCGAGGCGCCCGTCGGCGAGCTTGGAGTCCACCGACTCGGCCGCCGGCACCCGCGGTTCGACGTCCTGCGCGAGCACCGTGTCGCAGAACGCGCGCAGGCACGGCTCCTCTTCGGCGGTGAAAAACCGCAGCGGCCCAGGCGGTTCCAGGCGGGCCAGCACCACCTTGCGGGTGGCCTCGTCCCAGTTGTCGGCGGTCTCGAGCACGTCGTAGTCGGGGTAGCGCCCGATCATCTGCGGCGTGACGCCGCGCCGCTGCTTGGGCAGCCAGGACGGGTGCGGTGGTTTGCCGTCGGGGCGCAGGTTGGGCAGGTGGTCGGGGCGTGCGGTGTTGGCCATCTCGGGAATCCCAGCTCCCTAATCCCGGAACCGTTCGCGGCGCAGGATCGACGCCAATAGCCCCATCCCGCCGACCATGCACATCAATCCCGGCGCCGCGATCGGAGGCCCCATCGGCACGTTGTAGGAGGCGTTCTTCCACCCGCCCGGCTTGCGCGCGACCCCGCGCGCGTGCAGGTATTCGCCCATCAGGCCGTTGGCCGTGTAGATGCCCGCGGTGATGGGCAGCCAGAGCTTCGCCCAGCGCCGGGAGAACACGCCGCCGATGCCGGCGACGACCACGGGCGGCGTCACGACGATGGGGCTCCACATCCATTTGTCGCCGAAGCTCGCTTTGTAGTGCTCGAAGTAGATTTCGGCCGTCGTGACCATTGCCGCGATGGCGGTCAGACCGGACAGCGAGCGTTCGAAACGGCCGTGCGCGACGTCGTATAACGCTCGCCCGGCCAAATGTTGGACCTCGCCGAGTCCGTCGCCGGCGGTGCGGCCCTTTTGCCGTCCGCCGTTGCCCAGCAACAACATCTGTCTCCCTTTCTCGCGCGCGTATCCCCGGGCCGGCGGTTACCGGCCCGGGCTGATTTCGTAGATCGAACGGTCGGTGGCTTGTCGCTCGCCGAGCGATTCCGTCGTCGTATCCATCAAGCGACCTCGCCTTCGGGCTGGAAGGAAACACGGTCCCGGCGGGCTTCGGCATCCGCACTGTGGGTGCAGTAACGGTCGCCAAAGCCGCCCAGAAAACTGGGAAGCGCCCAGCTGTGTCTTTCAACCGAGGAGGTCCCGACGACGCGTCGCGACCGAAGCGCATCGGCTGTGTACCCGGCGTCATGCTGCGCAAACGGGTTCGCAGCTGGTTCTCAGCGTGCCTTAAGGAGCGCAGGTCGCGACGACGAATCGGCGGACTCCGCTTTCGCCGGCGGCCGACGGATCACGAAGCGCGGGAACCCAATTCGCGCAGGCGTTTGAGCACGAGTCGTCCCACCTGCATCGAAATGGTCGGCGACAGGCGCTCCAGGTACCACAGCGCCTTCCACCACGCCGGCACGATGACGATGGCGTCGCCGCGCAGCACGGCACGCAGGACACGATCGGCGAATTTCTCCGGCGCCATCGGCCGCGTCGGCTCCCAGGCTTTGAGGATGTCCTCGTCGCTGGCGCCCGTATTGTTCATCCGGCCGTAGACGCCGCCGGTGAGGATCGGGGTGCGGATGGCGCCCGGACACAGCACGGACACCTTGACGTTGTGGCGTTCGGCCTCCAGCCGCAGCGCCTTCGACAGTGCGACGACGGCGTGCTTGGAGGCGGTGTAGCTGACGGTGCCGGGGCCGGCCAGCAGACCGGCCATCGACGCCGTGTTCACGATGTGGCCCGAGCGCTGCCGGATCATGATCGGATACACGGCCTGGATGCCGTGCACGACACCGTGCAGGTTGACGGCCAGGACGTCGTTCCAGTCCTCGAGGCTGTAGGAGTCGACCTCACCGCCGACGCCGATGCCGGCGTTGTTGAACAGGTAGTCGATCCGCCCGGAGCGCTGCACGGCCTGGGCGACCGCGTCCTCGAACGCGGGGTAGCTGCGGACGTCGAGCTCGATCGCGTGGGCCTTGCCGCCGCCGAGGCGCTGTGCCAGCCGCTGGGCCGCCTCGAGCTGGCGATCGGCGAGCCAGACCTGCGCGCCGCCGTCGACCAACTTGGTGGCCAGCGCTGCGCCGATGCCCGACGCTCCGCCGGTGATGAATGCGACCTTGCCCGACACGCTCGACGCCATGGGGGCAGGATAGGCGCCGTCTGCGCAGCTCAACAGTGGTTCGCCGGCGATGACTGAAGTTGTCGGTGGCCGGTGGCATGATCGCACGTATGTTCGAAGAAGTCATCGCGCGGTTCGATGGGCAGTTCGAGCGGCATTATCCGTCGACCACGGGGGAGTCGAGGGCGTTGATCGACGACATCTGCGGGTCGGCGCGCGCAGAGAACCGGGCCGCGGCCGCCCAGCTGGTCGCGATCGGCAAGTTGTTCGCCTACCGGTTGTCGCGGTGTTCGGAGACCGAGGACTGGGCGGTCGACACCGAGGCGGCGGCGGCCGCCGAGGTGGCCGCGGCCTTGCGGATCAGTCAGGGGTTGGCCGCGAGCCGGTTGCGCTACGCGCGGGCGATGCGGGAACGGTTGCCGAAGGTGGGCGCGGTCTTCAGGGCCGGCGACATCGGATATTTGATGTTCCAGACGATCGTGTTCCGCACCGATTTGATTGAGGACGTGGAAGTGCTGGCGGCGGTGGACGCGGCGCTGGCCGCCAACTTGGCGCGGTGGCCGTCGATGACCCGCGGACGGCTCGGCGCGCAGATAGACAAGATCGTGGCCATGGCCGATGCGGATGCGGTGCGGCGACGCAAGGAGTTCGTGGCAGACCGGGAGGTCTGTATCGCCGATGGTGTCGGGGGCATCGCGGAGATTCACGCCAGCCTGCTCACCCCGGACGCCCATGCGCTGGACCGGCGGTTGACTGCGTTGGCGGGCACGGTATGCGAGCACGACCCGCGTAGCCGTGACCAGCGCCGCGCCGATGCCTTGGGAGCGTTGGCATGCGGGGCGGACCGGCTGGGCTGCCGCTGCGGGCGCGCCGACTGCGCGGCCGGCAAACGACCCGCGCCGAGTCCGGTGGTAATCCACGTGATCGCCGAGCGCTCGGTGCTGGACGGGGTGGGTAAGGCGCCGGCATCAGAGCTGGGCGCCGACGGGCTCATCGCCCCCGAACTGGTCGCCGAGTTGGCCGCCACGGCCAAACTCTCCCCGCTGATCCACCCCGGCGAGGCCGCCCCCGAGCACGGCTACATCCCTTCGAAAGCGCTGGCCGATTTCGTGCGGTGCCGGGACCTGACCTGCCGCTGGCCCGGCTGCGACCGCCCGGCCACGGACTGCGACCTCGACCATACGATCCCGTACGCCGACGGCGGGCCGACGCATGCGTCGAACCTCAAGGCGCTGTGCCGCACCCATCATTTGGTCAAGACGTTTTGGGGCTGGCGCGAACAGCAGCTGCCCGACGGCACCCTGATCCTGACCTCACCGGCGGGACACACTTACGTCACCACCCCGGGCAGCGCGCTCTTCCCCAGCCTGTGCGTGCCCACCGGCGCGATATCGGCCACCGAAGCCGACCCGCCCCGCGACTACTGCGCCGACCGGACGGCGATGATGCCCAAACGCCGCCGCACCCGCGCCCAGGACCGCGCCGCGCGCGTGGCCACCGAACGCCGCCACAACCGCGACGCACGCCTGGCCCGAGCGGCCCCACCGGCGAACCACGCCTGGCCCACCACGCACGGGTTCGACGAGGATCCACCACCGTTCTAACGGGAACCACCGCCTTTCTAGCTGCCCTGATGTGCCATGATGTCCAAGCTGTCAAGACTCAGGGAGCAGCAGTGGATCTCAATTTTTCGATGGTCACACGACCGGTCGAGCGGTTGATCGCTACCGCGCAGAACGGGCTGGAGGTCTTGCGACTGGGGGGCCTGGAAACCGGTAGCGTGCCGTCGCCGTCGCAGATCGTCGAGAGCGTGCCGATGTACAAGCTGCGGCGGTATTTTCCGCCGGACGGCCGGCGCGGCCCGTCACCCGCCGGGCCGCCGGTGCTGATGGTGCACCCGATGATGATGTCGGCGGACATGTGGGACGTCACGCGCGAGGAAGGCGCGGTGGGCATCCTGCACGCCCAGGGCATCGACCCCTGGGTCATCGACTTCGGCGAGCCGGACAAGGTCGAAGGCGGCATGCGGCGCACCCTGGCCGACCACATCGTCGCGCTCGGCCAGGCCATCGACACCGTCAAGGATGTGACCGGCAGCGACGTGCACCTGGTCGGCTACTCCCAGGGCGGGATGTGGTGTTACCAGGTCGCCGCCTACCGGCGTTCCAAGGCCCTCGCCAGCATCGTCACCTTTGGTTCGCCGGTGGACACGCTGGCCGCGCTGCCCATGGGCATCCCGGCGAATTTCGCGGCGCCCGCCGCCAATTTCATGGCCGACCACGTCTTCAGCCGGCTGGCGATCCCCAGCTGGATGGCGCGCACCGGCTTCCAGATGCTCGACCCGCTCAAGACCGCCAAGGCGCGGGTGGACTTCCTGCGCCAGCTGCACGACCGCGAGGCGCTGCTGCCGCGCGAGCAGCAGCGCCGATTCCTCGAGCGCGAAGGCTGGATCGCGTGGTCGGGTCCGGCGATCTCCGAGCTGCTCAAGCAGTTCATCGCCCACAACCGGATGATGACCGGCGGCTTCGCCGTCAACGGCCAGATGGTCACGCTCACCGACATCACCTGCCCCGTGCTGGCGTTCGTCGGCGAGGTCGACGACATCGGACAGCCCGCCTCGGTGCGCGGCATCCGGCGGGCTGCCCCCAACGCCGAAGTCTACGAATACACCATCCGCACAGGGCATTTCGGCCTGGTCGTGGGATCCAAAGCGGCACAGCACAGTTGGCCGACGGTTGCCGAATGGGTGAAGTGGCTGTCCACCGGCGGCGACAAACCCACCAGCATCGACCTGATGGCCGACCAGCCCGCGGAGCACACCGACAGCGGGGTGGCGCTCAGCTCCCGGATCGCGCACGGCCTCGGGGAGGCCTCCGAAGCGGCGCTGGGCATCGCGCGTGGCGCGGCCAACACCGTCGTCGCCGCCAACAAGTCCGTGCGCACCCTCGCCGTCGAGACGGCCCGGACCCTGCCCCGCCTGGTCCGCCTGGGCCAGATCAACGACCACACCCGAATCTCGCTGGGCCGCATCATCGAAGAGCAGGCCCACGACGCCCCGCAGGGCGAATTCCTGCTGTTCGACGGCCGCGTGCATACCTACGAGGCGGTGAACCGGCGCGTCAACAACGTCGTCCGCGGCCTGATCGACGTCGGGGTGCGACAGGGCGATCGTGTCGGCGTGCTGATGGAGACCCGGCCCAGCGCGCTGGTGGCCATCGCCGCGCTGTCCCGGCTCGGCGCCATCGCGGTGGTGATGCGGCCCGACACCGACCTGGCCGCCTCGGTGCGGCTCGGGGGAGTGACCGAGCTGCTGACCGACCCCACCAACCTCGACGCGGTGCTGGGCTCCGACCGCCAAGGCCTGCGCCAGGTGCTGGTGCTCGGCGGCGGCGAGTCGCGGGACCTGCACCTGCCCGAGGACTCCGACGTCATCGACATGGAACAGATCGACCCGGACGCCGTCGAGCTGCCCGGCTGGTATCGCCCCAACCCGGGACTGGCCCGGGACCTGGCGTTCATCGCGTTCACCGCGGCCGGCGGCGAACTGGTGGCCAGGCAGATCACCAACTACCGCTGGGCGGTGTCGGCCTTCGGCACCGCCTCGACGGCCGCCCTGGACCGCCGCGACACCGTCTACTGCCTGACGCCGCTGCACCACGAGTCGGCGTTGCTGGTCAGCCTCGGCGGCGCGGTGGTCGGCGGCACCCGCATCGCGCTGTCGCGGGGCCTGGACCGGAACCGATTCGTCCAGGAGGTGCGCCAGTACGGCGTCACGGTGGTGTCCTACACCTGGGCCATGCTCCGCGAGATCGTCGACGACCCGGCGTTCGTGCTGCAGGGCAATCACCCGGTGCGGCTGTTCATCGGTTCCGGCATGCCGACCGGGCTGTGGGGGCGCGTCGTCGAGGCGTTCGCGCCGGCCCACGTCGTCGAGTTCTTCGCCACCACCGACGGGCAGGCGGTGCTGGCCAACGTGTCCGGCGCCAAGGTCGGCAGCAAGGGCCGACCGCTGCCGGGCGCCGGGCGCATCGAGCTGGGCGCCTACGACGCCGAGCACGATCTGATCCTGGAGAACGAACGCGGCTTCGTGCAGATCGCCGCACCCAAGGAGGTCGGGGTCCTGCTCGCGGCCTCCAACGGCCCGATCGATCCGAGCGCCTCGGTCAAACGCGGCGTCTTCGCCGCCGGCGACACCTGGATATCGACCGAGTACCTGTTCTATCGCGACGACGACGGCGACTACTGGCTGGCGGGCCGGCGCGGCTCGGTGGTGCACACCGCGCGCGGCCTGGTCTATGCCGAGCCGGTCACCGACGCGCTGGGGTGCATCAACGGTGTCGACCTCGCGGTCACCTACAACGTGCCGTTCGGGAACCTCGATGTCGCGGTGTCGGCCGTGACGCTGTTGCCCGGGGCCAGCATCACCGCGGCGGATCTGACCGAAGCCTTCGCGGACCTGCCGATCGGACTGGGCCCCGACATCGTGTGTGTCATACCGGAAATGAACCTGAGCGCGACCTACCGTCCCACCGTCAGCGCGCTGCGGGCGGCCGGGATTCCCAAGTCCGGGCGCCAGGCTTGGTATTTCGACACCGCCAGCGAGCAGTACCGTAGGTTGACGCCCGCTGTGCGGGCGGAATTGAGCGCCGTGTATCGAGGTGACGATGATTGACCGGGCATTGCTCGACATCCTGGTGTGCCCGGACGACCGGGGCCCGCTGGTGCTGGTCGGCGAGGAACTGCTCTACAACCCGAGGCTGCGGCGCGCCTACCGCATCGAGGACGGCATCCCGGTGCTGCTGATCGACGAGGCCCGCGACGTCGGCGACGACGAGCACGCGCGGATCATGGCACAAGACCATCCGGCAGATCCCCGGTGAGATAGCGCTGCAGGTTCGGCGCGATGGTCCGGGCGACCTGCTCGGGCGGCAGCGACGCGAACGGCTCCAGTGCCAGGATGTAGCGCGCCATCACCACGCCCACCAGCTGCGAGGCCACGAATTGGATGCGCAGGGTTCCGCTGCCCGCCGGATTGTCCACGCGGCTGCCGACTTCGACGGCGATCACGTCCTCGATGAAGGTGCGGAACAGGTTGGTTTCCGAACCGGCCAGGATCGATCGCAGCGTGGCGATGAACGCCGCACCGATCTCGGAGTCCCACAGCGGCAACAACATTGAGGGCAGCCGGTAGCCGAGCTCCTCGACGGGCACCTCGCGTAGCGGGCCGATGACCTCCATCGGGTCGATCGGGATGTGCACGGCCGCGGCGAACAGCTGCTCCTTGGTGCCGAAGTAGTGGTGCACCAGCGCCGAGTCCACGCCCGCCGCCGCGGCCACCGCCCGTATGGAGGTGTTACGGATTCCTTTGCTGGCGAACAGCTCTCGCGCGCTGGCCAGGATGCGGTCGCGGCTGTCGGAGACACCGGCCGGCCGCCCCCGCCGCCGGCGCCCGGCGCTGGTGGCCGTCACCAGGCGCCCGGCTGCGCCGCGCTTGCGATCGCCACTAGGGCGTCCGCCGTCGCAGCGTGGCCGCGGCCAGGCACAGCGCCGCCAGGGCGAAGCCCAGCACCACGACGATGTCGCGCACCGCGATGAACGTCAGGTCCGGGTGGGCACCCACCTGCTGTAAGGCCTCCAGCGCGTAGCTGGCCGGCAGCACGTTGCTGATCCATTGCAGCCAGTGTGGCATCAGGGCCCGCGGCACGATGATGCCGGCCAGCAACAGCTGCGGCACCATTACCAGGGGAATGAACTGCACGGCCTGAAACTCGGTGCGGGCGAACGCACTACAGAGCAGGCCAAGGCCGACGCCCAGCACGGCGTTGACGATCGCGATGACGAACACCCAGACCGGGCTGCCCGCCGTGTCGAAACCCAGCAGCCAGAACGAGACGATGCACGCCAGAATCGCTTGCGCCGCAGCGGCGACGGAGAAGGCGGTGCCGTAGGCGATCAGCAGATCGAGGCGCCGCAGCGGCGTCGTCAGAATGCGCTCCAGCGTCCCGGAGGCCCGTTCACGTTGCATGGTGATCGCGGTGATGATGAACATCACGAACAACGGGAACAGGCCCAGCAGGATAAGGCAGGCGTTGTCGAACGGGGTCGGGCCGCCCGGGCGGTGCGGGGCGTTCTCAAACATGAAGTACATCAGCGTGATCACCAGGACCGGCACCAACAGGATCATCGCGACGCTGCGGCGGTCGCCGACGAGCTGGCGCAGGATGCGCGCCGTGGTCGCGGTGTAGCCGCGCAGGGTCAGCCCGCTTCGCGCATGGTGCTGCGCTTGATGATGGACAGAAACGCGTCCTCCAGTGACGTGCATCCGGTGTCCTCTCGCAGTTGGGTTGGGGTGGTGTGGGCGACCAACCGGCCGTCACGCATCAGCAGCAGGTCGCCGCAGTGATCGGCCTCGTCCATCACGTGGCTGGAGACCAGCAGCGTGGTCCCGCCGCGGGCCAGTTCGGCGAACTGCTCCCAGAGATCCGCGCGCAGCACCGGGTCCAGGCCCACCGTCGGCTCGTCGAGCACCAGCAGGTCGGGCTGGCAGACCAGCGCGCAGGCCAGCGACACCCGGGTGCGCTGACCCCCGGAGAGGTTGGCGCACAAGGCGGTTCGGTGATCGGTCAACCCCACCCGGTCGATGGCGGCGTCGGCGGCCTGGCCGTCGAACCCGTACAGCGCGGCGAAATAGCGGACGTTGTCCACCACCCGCAGGTCGTTGTAGATCGTCGGGTCTTGCGGCAGGTAACCGACGCGGTGGCGCAGTTCGGCGCTGCCGGCGGTTTTGCCGAGCACGGTGACGGTGCCCTTGGTGAGGATCTGGGTGCCGACGATGCAGCGGATCAGTGTGGTCTTGCCGCAGCCCGACGGTCCGAGCAGGCCGGTGATGCTGCCCTTGGCGATCTGCACGGAGAAGTCGTGCAGGGCCGGGCGTTTGCCGCGGATGACGCGCAGGTGATCGATGCGCACCGCCGGCTCCGCGGGGCCGGCAATTAATTCATCACGGGATGAACTCATCATGCGATGAATAATCGTCGCGTCGCGCCGGGTTGTCAAGGGCTGCCGACGACGGCGCGAGGGGTCGCGGTTCCGTCGCCGTAGTGAGTTTTAAACGGCTGGCACGGCCGCTAGCGCCGCGCCGACGGGCCTAGTTGAAGCGCTCGCCGGTCGCGGGGCGGCGCTGCGGCAGGTGCCCGTGCACGCCTTCGGCGTAGGCGGTTTCGGCGTGCTGGGTGAGGTCGACGCCGGTGGTCTCGTCCTCGGCGCTGACCCGGAATCCGATCAGCCGGTCGATCGCCTTGCCCAACACGAACGTCATCGTGAACGCGTAGAGGGCGACGACCGCGATCGCCAGCGCCTGCTTGCCCAACTGGCCGAAGCCGCCCCCGTAGAACAGGCCCCGCGGGCCCGCCGTCATGACCGCGGTGGCGAACAGGCCGATCAACGACACACCGACCACGCCGCCGACGAAGTGCACGCCCACCACGTCGAGCGAATCGTCATAGTTGAAGCGCAGTTTCGCGCCCACCGCGAACGCGCACACGACGCCGGCCGCGAGTCCGACGACGGTCGCGCCGAGCGTGTTGACGGTGCCGCAGGACGGGGTGATGGCGACCAGGCCGGCGACCACTCCCGACGCCGCACCGAACGTGGTGGGCCGGCCGTCGCGGATCTGTTCGACCGACAGCCAGCCGAGCATGCCCAGGCATCCGGCCACCAGGGTGTTGAGGAAGATGGCCGCGGCGGTTCCGTTGGCGGCCAAGGCGGAACCGGCGTTGAACCCGAACCAGCCGAACCACAGCAGCCCGACACCGACGAACAGCAGCGGCAGGTTGTGCGGCCGCATGGCGTCCTTCTTGAACCCGATGCGCGGCCCGAGCACCAGCGCCAGCGCCAGCGCCGAAGACCCGGAGACGATCTCGACGACGAGCCCGCCCGCATAGTCGAGCACGCCGAGCTTGGCCAGCCAACCGCCGGACCCCCAAACCCAGTGCGCGACAATTGAATACACCGCGATCGTCCACACCGGGACGAACACCATCCAGGCGGCGAACTTGGCGCGGTCGGCGATCGCCCCGCTGACCAGGGCGGCCGTGATGATCGCGAAGGTCAACTGGAACGTGGCGAAGAGCAGTTCGGGGACCGTGCCGTGCACGGTGTCGGGGGTGATGCCGAGCATGCCGAAATGCCTGAGGTTGCCGGCGAGTCCGCCGACCCCGTCCTCGGAGAAGGCGATGGTGTAGCCCACCAGCAGCCACGCCACCGTCACCAGCGGTATGGAGATGAAGCTCATCATGATCATGTTGAGCACGCCGGTGGTGCGGACCATGCCGCCGTAGAAGATGGCCAGGCCGGGGGTCATCAACAGAACCAGTGCGGTGCTGGCCAGCAGCCACGCGGTGGCGGCGGGATCGATCGCATGCATCAGGTGGGCTCCTTCTCGCGGCCCTGGGGTCACGGGACACCGGGATACTGCCACGTCCGGACTGCCGGTAGGTTCGTTGGGTTAAGAAAAGAGGATTCAGGATCTGATGTGGTCGAGGCTCGAGGACGATTTCGCGAAGGCACGGCTGCGGCCCAGCTGTTAGTCGACCCGGTCGAGGCTGCGCGCCGGCTCCTGGGCGCCACCCTGACCGCGCGGGGCGTGAGCGGGATAGTCGTCGAGGTCGAGGCGTATGGGGGAGTTCCCGACGGTCCGTGGCCCGACGCCGCCGCCCACTCGTACAAGGGATTGCGGGCCCGCAACTTCGTGATGTTCGGGCCCCCGGGGCGGCTTTACACCTACCGCAGCCACGGGATCCACGTCTGCGCCAACGTGTCCTGCGGGCCCGACGGCACCGCCGCCGCGGTCCTGTTGCGGGCCGCCGCCATCGAGGACGGCACCGAGGTCGCCCGCGCCCGCCGCGGCGAGCTGGTGCACACCGCGGCGCTGGCGCGCGGTCCGGGCAACCTGTGCGCTGCCATGGGAATCACCATGGAGGACAACGGCATCGACCTGTTCGCGCGCGACAGCCCGGTGCGCCTGGAACTGCACGAACCGCTGACCGCGTCGGCCGGCCCCCGGGTCGGCGTCAGCCAGGCCGCCGACCGGCCGTGGCGGTTGTGGTTGCCCGGGCGCCCGGAGGTCTCGGCCTACCGCCGCAGTCCCCGCGCGGCGGCGCCGGGCGCCAGCGACTAGCCGAACCGATCTGGGGTGAAAGGATCTTGGACATGGGCGAGAACATCATCGACGAGCTGGGCTGGCGCGGCCTGATCGCGCAGTCCACCGACCTCGATGCGCTGGCCGCCGAAGCGCAGCGCGGGCCGCTGACGGTGTACGCCGGCTTCGACCCCACCGCGCCGAGCTTGCACGCCGGGCACCTGGTGCCCCTGCTGGCGCTGCGCCGCTTCCAGCGCGCCGGCCATCGCCCGATCGTGCTCGCCGGCGGGGCCACCGGCATGATCGGCGACCCGCGGGACGTCGGCGAGCGCACCCTCAACGAGGCCGACACCGTCGCCGAATGGACCGAGCGGATCGGCGGACAGCTGCGGCGCTTCGTCGACTTCGACGATTCGCCCACCGGCGCGATCGTCGTCAACAACCTGGACTGGACCCGCCCGCTGTCGGCGATCGAGTTCCTTCGCGACCTCGGCAAGCACTTCTCGGTCAACGTCATGCTGGACCGCGACACCGTGCGGCGGCGCCTCGACGGCGACGGCATCTCCTACACCGAGTTCAGCTACATGCTCCTGCAGGCCAACGACTACGTCGAACTGCACCGGCGGTACGGCTGCACGCTGCAGATCGGCGGCTCCGATCAGTGGGGCAACATCATCGCCGGCGTGCGGCTGGTGCGCCAGCAGCTGTCCGCCTCGGTGCACGCGCTGACGGTGCCGCTGGTGACGGCCGCTGACGGCACCAAGTTCGGCAAATCCACCGGCGGTGGCAGCCTGTGGCTGGACCCGGCGCTGACCACGCCGTACGCCTGGTACCAGTACTTCTTCAATACCGCCGACGCCGACGTCGTCCGCTACCTGCGCTGGTTCACCTTCCTGACCGCCGACGAGCTCGGCGAGCTGGAACAGGCGACCGCCGAGCGTCCCCAGCAGCGCGCCGCCCAGCGGCGGCTGGCGCGCGAACTGACCGTGCTGGTGCACGGCGAGGCGGCCACCGAGGCCGTCGAGCACGCCAGCCGGGCGCTGTTCGGGCAGGGCGAGCTGGACCGGCTGGACGAGGCCACGCTGGCGGCGGCGCTGCGCGAGACCTCGGTCGCCGAGCTCAAACCCGGTGGCCCGGACGGGATCGTGGACCTGCTGGTCGCCACCGGCCTGTCCGAAAGCCGCAAGGCCGCGCGCCGCACGCTCGGCGAGGGCGGCGTCTCGGTCAACAACGTCCGCATCGAGAGCGAGGAATGGGCGCCGCAACTGTCGGACTTCCTGCACGGCAAATGGCTGGTGCTGCGCCGCGGCAAGCGCACGGTCGCCGGGGTCGAAAAGCTCTAGCCCGACCGGCCGCCGGGGGGCGCCGCAAAACGCGTGCGTGCACAGATCTTTACCTCCCCGTGTCGTCGACGTGACCGTGGGCGACCACTGTTGTCACGGTGATTTTCGCGACGCGTGTGCGGTCCACCGCCCTGCGGATCCTGGGGGTGAACGCCGGCCTGGTGGCGCTGGCCGCGACGCTGTCGGCACCGATCCGCGCGGACATGCTGGGCAATGCCTTCCTGTCGGCGCTGACGAACGCCGGGATCGCCTACACGCAGCCGACCAGCACCATGGCGATGGGGCAGTCGGTGTGCCCGATGCTGTTCGAGCCCGGCGGGTCGTTCGACGAGGTGACGTCCAGGATGGCCGAGGGCAACGGAATGTCGTACGAGATGGCGGGCCGGTTCACCATCGTCGCGATCGCGACCTACTGTCCGGCGGTGATTGCGCCCCTGCTGGGTAACCGGCTGCAAAGTTAGGCGTGGCGCTGCCCGTATTCTCGGCAGCGTGGTCGACGACAGGCAACGGCAGCGCGGCGAACGGCGGGGGCGGCCGGCATCCAACGGCTGGTCGGGTCCGGGCCGTGCGCGCCCGGTCCAGCCGCAGAGCGCCGGACGCCGCGACGGCCAGGCCGAGCGCGCGCCGCAGGACGGCCCGCCGATACCGCCCGGAGTGGAGGCAAAGCAGCTGGCACCCGACATCCGCCGCGAGCTGAGCACCCTGGACCGCGCCACCGCCGACGCGGTGGCGCGCCACCTGGTGGCCGCGGGCGAATTGCTCGACGAAGACCCGCAGGCCGCCCTGAGCCACGCCCGGGCGGCGCGCGCCCGGTCCAGCCGGCTCGCCACCATTCGGGAAGCGGTCGGCATCGCCGCCTACCACTGCGGCGACTGGTCGCAGGCGCTCGCGGAACTGCGTGCGGCCCGCCGGATGGGCAGCAAGTCCCCGCTGCTGGCCCTGATCGCCGATTGCGAACGCGGACTTGGCCGCCCGGAGCGGGCGATCGAGCTCGCGCGCGGGCCCGAGGCCGCCGAACTGTCCGGGGACGACGCCGACGAGTTGCGCATCGTCGCGGCCGGGGCGCGCGCGGACCTCGGCCAGCTGGAACAGGCGCTGACCGTGTTGTCGACGCCGCAACTGGATCCGGGCCGCACCGGCAGCACGGCGGCGCGGCTGTTCTACGCCTACGCGGACACACTGCTGGCGCTCGGCCGCGCCGACGAGGCGCTGCAATGGTTCCTGCGCTCCGCCGCCGCGGACGTCGACGGTGTCACCGACGCCGAAGACCGGGTCAGTGAACTCGGCTGACATGTCCGCCGAACAACCCAAAACCCTTGCGCAGCAATACGACTGCCTGCTCATCGATTTGGATGGCACGATGTTTCGCGGTCGTCGGCCCACCGACGGCGCGGTGCAGGCGCTGGCGCGGGTGCGCAGCCGCGCGTACTTCGTCACCAACAACGCCTCGCGCAGCGCCGAGGAGGTGGCCGCGCACCTGACCGAGCTGGGCTTCACCGCCGTCGCCGACGACGTCGCCACCAGCGCGCAAAGCGCCGCCCGGCTGCTGGCCGACCAATTGCCGCCGGGCGCACCGGTGCTGATCGTGGGCACCGACGCCCTGGCCGACGAGGTCACCGCCGTCGGACTGCGCCCGGTGCGCAGCTACGACGACGACCCGGCCGCCGTCGTGCAGGGCCTGTCCCAGACCCTCGGGTGGCCGGACCTGGCCGAGGCGGCGTTGGCGCCCTCGATGTCGGTGTCGAGGCGGTCGCCGACCACCAGGGGGGCGCGAAAGTCGCCGCGGGCCGCGGCGTCGCGCAGCAGTCCGGGCGCCGGCTTGCCCGCGACCTGGGGCTCGCCGCCGGTGGCCGCCCGCAGCGCGGCCACGAACGATCCGTTGCCGGGCAGCAGCCCGCGCTCGGTGGGCAGGGTCAGGTCGACGTTGGACGCCACCCAGAGCGCGCCGGCCCGGATGGCCAACGCCGCCTCGGCCAGGTCCGGCCACCCGAGGGTCTGGGACAGGCCCTGCACGACGGCGGCCGGGTCGTCGTC
>NZ_LZKV01000209.1:0-721 GCF_001672995.1 Mycobacterium sp. 1482292.6
TCTCGCTGCTGGACAGCCTGTATATGGTTCCGCCGCCGCGGATCATCGGCCGCGCCATGGCGCACAATCTGCGGCTCTGGCTGGGCGAGCGGCGTCAGGCCGCCAAAGAGCGCGTGGCGAGCGCGAGCGCGGCGCAGCCGGGCGAGGCGGGTCGCCACGATCGGGCCTAGGCCCCGGTCACAACCCCACCGTCGCCCTGAACAACTTGGTGGGTTGGTGCGCGACCAGCCGGATCGGGGCGTCGTCGGCCGCGACCCAGGCGGCCATCCCCCGCTTCAGTGTCAGCGAGCCGGATTTGCCGTGCACCGTTGTGCAGCCCTGGCTGCACAACAGGATCTGCGGGCCGTCGTGGCTGCACGTCGCGTCCACCTCGTGGCCGACGTACTCGTCGTCGAGCTGCAACAGGGCGACGGCGAACTCGTCGGTCGGCGTCTCATAGATCAGGCCGAAGCCCTCGCGGCGGATGGGCGGGCGCAGCTGCTCCTCGGTGGTGGGCGTGAAGTCCAGCACGCGCAGCAGCTCGGGCACGTCGACGTGCTTGGGGGTCAGCCCGCCGCGTAACACGTTGTCGGAGTTGGCCATCACCTCCACCGCGAAACCGCGCAGGTAGGTGTGCAGGTTGCCGGCGGAGACGAAGATGGCCTCGCCCGGGGCCAGGGTGATGCGGTTCAGCAGCAGCGCCGCCAGCACCCCGGCGTCGCCGGGATAGCGCTCGCCCAGC
>NZ_LZKV01000210.1:0-49749 GCF_001672995.1 Mycobacterium sp. 1482292.6
CTGGTCGCCGACGGCGACGTGGCGGTCGACGCTGAAGCTGATCTTGGCGCTGTCGCCGGCCAGACCCACCGAGGTCACCTTGCCGACCTTGAAACCCGAAACATAAACGGCGTTGCCGGGATTGATGCCGCCCGCGTCGGTGAAGTAAGCGTCATAGATCTTGCCCTGCGGCCAAAACGGCAATCCGGAGTAGCCGAACGCGATGAGCACCACGCAAACCACCAGCACCACACCGAAAATGCCGGTGCGCAGTGGATCGCGCTCATGCCTTGCGTTACTTGGCAAAAGCACACCTCCCCTTGCTGGGATCCACCTGGCCACCGAGCGGCAGCAGGATGTCGCTGCCGGCCGGGCCGTTGATCTTGATCGTCACCGAACAGAAGTAGATGTTGAAGAACGACCCGTAGGCGCCCAAGGCGGACAGCCGCAGGTAGTCCTCGCCGAGCTGTTCGACGTCGTTGTTCACCTCGGCCTTGCGGTTGTCTATCTCGGTGGCCAGCGGCCGGGTGTTCTCCAGGATGCCCTGCAGCGGCCGGCGCGAATTCTTCAGCAGGTCCGTCAAATCCGTCGTCGTGGAGGCCAGCGGCGGGATGGCGCCCGCGATGTCGTCCTTGTGCTGGGCCAGCCCGGTGATCAGCTGCTGCAACTGGTCGACGCTGGCCGAGAACTGCGCGCTGCGTTGATCGACGGTCGTCAGCACCGTGTTGAGGTTGTTGATCACGTCGCCGATGAGCTGGTCGCGCTGGCCCAGCGCCGAGGAGAACGCGCTGGTGTCGGCGAGCACGTTCGACAACGCCCCGCCCTGGCCCTGCAGCAGCTGGATGACAGCGCTGCTGATCGTGTTGACCTTGTCCGCGTCAAGCCCTTTGAGCACCGGCCGCAGACCGCCGAGCAGCGCGTCGAGGTCCAGTGCGGGCTGGGTGTGCTGGCTGTTGATCGTCGCGCCGGCCGGAAGTTTGCGCAGCTCACCGGGGCCCGACGTGATCTCCAAAAACCGGTCGCCGACCAGGTTTTCGTAGCGAATCACCGCGCGGGTCGACGAGTAGAGCGTGTAGCGCTTGTCGACGCCGAACTTGACGTCGATGGTGTTGTCGGGGTTGAGCTTGATGTCCGACACCGCCCCGACCGGTACGCCGGCGATGCGCACCTTCTGGCCCGACTTCAGCCGCGACACGTCGGTAAACGTTGCGTGATAAGTGCTTTCGGGACCGAACCGGAAGTCACCGAACACCACCACCAGACCTGCCGACACCAACAGCATGGCCACCGCGAAGATGCTGACCTTGATCATCATCTCGCGGTGCGACGGCATGCCCGAACTTTCCGGCATCAGAAGTCGTCCCGTTCCGCGAAGGCGCCGTGGAACAGGAACTGCAACGTCGAGGGCGCGTCGAACTGCAGTTCGGTGAACGGCTCGTACGGGATGTTGGCGTTGTCGGTCACCAGGAACGGCGCCCGGTACCACGACCCGCCGTGTTGCTTGTTCGGGATGTCGGGCAAGCCGCGGCAGTTCGGACCGCCGGAGGCGTTCACGACCGGCAGCGATTCCGGATACGTATAAGACGGCGCACCCAGCACGAAGCTCGACGACGTGAACAGGCCGGCTTTCTTCACACCAAGGATCGGTCCGAACTCCTTGAGGCCTCGGTCGATTCCGGCGAAAAGGCAGCCGAATTCCGGCGAGTACTCGGCGGCCACCTTGAGCGGCGCCCGCAGCCGGTTGATCGCGTCGATGAAGTCCTGTTCGGCCGGGGCCAGGGTGTCATACGCGTTGTTCGACAGGCCGATGGTGGCCAACAGCGTGTCGTTGAGGTTCTTCTGCTGGTCGACGACCGTCTTGTTGATCGTCGGCAGGTTGTCGACCACGGTCGTCAGGTCCGGCGCCGCGTCGGCGTAGGTGTTGGCCACGACCGCGGCCTTGCGGAAGTCCTCCTGCAGGGCAGGCAGCTTCGGGTTGGCCTGGCGCGTCAGGGTATTCAAGCCCGACAGGATGCCGCCCAGGTCGTCGCCGTGACCGCGCAGGCCTTCCGCGAACGCGCTGAGCGTCCCGTTGAGTTCGACGGGGTCGATCTTGTGCAGCAGGTCCATCAGCGACTGGAACAGCGTGTTGACTTCCAACTGCACCGAAGAGGCCGCGACGTGCGCATCCGGGCGCAACGACGTGGGCGAAGGCGACTGGGGCGGAATGAATTCCACCGCCTTGGCGCCGAAGATGGTGTTACCCGCGATGTGCACCGCCGCGTTGGACGGAATGAAATGCAGGTCGTCGCTGTTGATTCCCAGAGTGAGCCGCGCCTGGTCCCCGGAATAGTCGATGGTTTCGACCTTGCCGATCTGGATGCCCCGGTACTTGACCTTGGCGCCCTTCTCCATCACGAGCCCGGCCCGGGGCGCCGACACCGTGACGGTGTCGATGGACGCGAATGCCGCTGTATAGGAAAGGTAGGTCAGCACGGCGAAAGCCACCATCAGGCCGGCCAGCACTGCTGCTGCCAGCCGGACGGTTGTGCGTCGCGCGTCTGTGTTCGCCATGTCCTTTTAAGCGGTCCTCTTATCCGGAGAGGTTGAAGTTACCGGACGCTCCGTACACAGCGAGCGAGATGAACAATGTGATGACGACCACGACGATCAGCGACGTCCGCACGGCTTGGCCGACAGCGATGCCCACGCCGACCGGACCGCCGTGGGCGTTGTAGCCGTAATAGGTATGGACCAGCATGACCGCGATGGACATCACGATGGCCTGCAGGAAAGACCACAGCAGGTCCGACGGGATCAGGAACGTATTGAAGTAGTGGTCGTAGAGGCCCTTTGACTGCCCGTTGATGTAGACCGTGGTGAAGCGGGCCGCGAAGAACGCGGCCAGCACCGACAGCGAGTACAGCGGGATGATCGCGATGAGCCCGGCCATCAGGCGGGTTGATACCAGGTAGGACACCGAGTGCACCGCCATGCATTCGACGGCGTCGATCTCCTCGGAAACCCGCATGGCGCCCAGTTGCGCTGTGGCACCGGCACCGATGGTGGCGGCCAGCGCGATGCCGGCGATCACGGGCGCGACGACCCGGACGTTCAGGAATGCCGAGAGGAATCCCGTCAACGCCTCGATGCCGATGTTGCCCAGCGACGAATAGCCCTGCACGGCAATGACACCGCCGGAGGCCAGCGTCAAGAAGGCCGCCACACCGACCGTGCCGCCAATCATGACCAGGGCCCCGGCGCCCATCGTCATCTCGGCGATCAGCCGGACGGTCTCCTTGCGGTAGCGGGTCAGCGCGTTGGGGACATACCGCATGGTCTGCCCGTAGAACAACGCCTGCTCGCCGAAGTCGTCGACCGGCTCTTGCAGGCGGGTGAAGATGCGGCGGAACCGCAGCGTGGCGTCGTAACTCATCGCGTGCTCACCCGTTCCGTCACTTCGCCGAGATCCGCACGCCGATGGCGGTCATCACCACGTTGATCACGAACAGACAGATGAAGGCGTAGACCACCGTTTCGTTGACCGCGTTGCCGACGCCCTTGGGGCCACCCTTGACGGTCAGGCCGCGGTAGCAGCCCACCATGCCGGCCATCACGCCGAACAGCAGCGCCTTGACTTCGGCCAGCACCAGCTCGCGCAGCCCGGTCAGCACGGTCAATCCGTTGATGAAGGCCCCCGGGTTGACGCCCTGCAGGAAGACGGAGAACACGTAGCCGCCGGAGAGACCGATGGCGCACACCAGCCCGTTGAGCAGCAGGGCCACCACCGTGGAGGCCAACACGCGTGGCACGACCAGCCGCTGGATCGGGTCGATGCCCAGCACCCGCATCGCGTCGATCTCCTCGCGGATGGTGCGGGCCCCGAGGTCGGCACAGATCGCGGTGGCGCCGGCACCGGCCACGACGAGCACGGTCACCACCGGGCCCAGCTGGGTGATGGTGCCGAAGGCCGTCCCGGCGCCGGACAGGTCGGCGGCGCCGATCTCGCGCAGCAGGATGTTGAGGGTGAAGGCCACCAGGACGGTGAACGGGATGGACACCAACAGCGTGGGCACCAGCGACACGCGCGCGATCATCCACGTCTGATCGAGAAACTCACCGAATTGAAACGGCCGGCGGAATGCCGCCCGGCCGGTATCCATCATCATCTCGAAAAATCCGCCGACGGCGCGGGCGGGGACCGCGAGTTGTTCCCTCAACGCGGTCCCCCCCTCGGTTTGGTCTCGGCGAAGTCTATGTGTGGCCTTTGCATCGTCTACGGTCGCTCGTGGCTCGGTGTGAGCCGGATCATATTAACCCAGAACAAGTTCACCATGTCAATGAACAGCACTTCTTATCCGAACCGTTAATTCGGCTGGTCAGAAGCACTTGTCAGGTGTCAAACTGACACACGTTCTACCTGGCGATTCCCCCAATCGGCCAGCCGTCAGCGGCTATTGTTCCATCAGCGCGCTGGCGGAAAAATTGTGCTCAGGATCACGGCCAGCAAAGTAATCCTGCAGCGTCGAACTCAGCTGCGCGGGGTCCCACGCGGCACCGTCGGCGCTGAATTTCCGCTCCACGGTCGGCGCGGCGACCAATGTCACCTGTGGACCGTAGACGATGAAGACCTGTCCGTTCACCTCGGCGGCCGCCGGTGACGACAGGAACTTCACCAGATTGACGACGTGCTCGGGTGACAAGGGGTCGATGCCGCCCGCTTCCACCTCGGGTGCGTCGCCGAAGACGTCGGCCGTCATCGCGGTGCGGGCGCGGGGGCAGATGGCGTTGGCGCAGACACCGTAGCGGCCCAGAGCTCGTGCGGCCGTCAGAGTGAGCGAGATGATGCCGGCCTTGGCGGCGCCGTAGTTCGCCTGCCCGACCGGACCGACCAGTCCGGCCTCCGACGCGGTGTTGACGATCCGCCCGAAGATCTGGCCGCCCGCCCCCTTGGCCTTGGACCGCCAGTAGGTCGCCGCGTTGCGGGTCAGCAGGAAGTGACCGCGCAGGTGCACGGCGATGACGAGATCCCACTCCTCGTCGGACATGTTGAACAGCATCCGGTCGCGGGTGATGCCGGCGTTGTTCACCACGATGTCGAGGCCGCCCAGCGAGTCGGCCTGAGCAACCAGTTCGTCGGCGGTGGCGCGTTCGCTGATGTCGCCGGCCACAGCGACGGCCTTGGACCCGGCGGAGTTGATCTCGTCGATGACGTCGGAGGCGTCCAGCGCCGCCGCGATGTCGTTTACGACGACGGTCGCGCCCTGGCGGGCCAGGCCGAGCGCCTCGGCGCGGCCCAGGCCCGCGGCCGCACCGGTCACCACCGCGACCTTTCCGGAGAGATCGGTCGCGTTCGTGCTGCTAGTCAATTTATGAATACCTCTAGTTTCGGGTTACGCGCTCGGGGCTCGGATTAGTCGCCGCGCTGAAGTGCCGCGCGCGGGCATTCGGCGATCGCCTGCTCGGCCAGCTGCTCCTGATCGGCGGGAATCGGGTCGAGCTTCACCACGGCGTAATCCTCGTCGTCCAGGTCGAAGATATCCGGGGCAATTCCCAAGCACACTGCGTTACCTTCGCACCGGTCACGGTCCACGATCACCCGCACAGCACCCTCCTTGAACCTGGCCTTCACCGCAAGACTCGCCTCATCAGCATGTAGGTCCACCATAGGGCCCTGACACCGCTGGGGAAACGGTCGCTGGATTCCCAGACTAGAACGTGTTACAACCGGGAAGGCGAACGGGTAGCCGTTGGTCGAGCTGCGGCCTGTGACGAGGGTTGTCACTGAAGAACGTCGTAAATCTGAAGGACGGCTGAAATGCGCATCAGTTACACCCCGGAACAAGAGGACCTGCGTCGCGAGCTGCGGTCGTACTTCACCGCGCTGATGACCCCGGAGCGCCGCGAGGCGCTGACCTCGACGGGGGGCGGCGAGGTCGGGACGGGCACCGCGTATCGCGACACCGTCGCGCAGATGGGCAAGGACGGGTGGCTCACCCTGAACTGGCCCAAAGAGTACGGCGGCCAGGACCGCTCCCCGATGGACTCGCTGATCTTCACCGACGAGGCCGCCATCGCGGGCGTGCCGGTGCCGTTCCTGACCATCAACAGCGTCGCGCCGACCATCATGGCGTTCGGCACCGAGGAACAGAAGAAGTTCTTCCTGCCCAAGATCGCCGCCGGCGAACTGCACTTCTCCATCGGGTATTCCGAGCCGGGCGCGGGCACGGACCTGGCCAATCTGCGCACCACCGCGGTGCGCGACGGTGACGACTACGTGATCAACGGCCAGAAGATGTGGACCAGCCTGATCGCCTACGCGGACTGGGTGTGGCTGGCGGTCCGCACCAACCCGGACGCCAAGAAGCACCGCGGCATCTCGATGCTGACCGTGCCGACGACCGCCGAAGGTTTCTCCTGGACGCCGGTGCACACCATGGCCGGGGTGGACACCAGCGCCACCTATTACTCCGACGTGCGCGTGCCGGTGACCAACCTGATCGGCGAGGAGAACGGCGGTTGGAAACTGGTGACCAACCAGCTCAACCATGAGCGGGTGGCGCTGGTCTCGCCGCAACCGATCTTCCTGGCGCTGCGCGAGGTCCGCGAATGGGCGCAGAACACCAAGGACGCCGGCGGGGCGCGGTTGATCGATTCCGAGTGGGTGCAGATCAACCTCGCCCGGGTGCACGCCAAGGCCGAAGTTCTCAAGCTGATCAACTGGGAGTTGGCCTCGGCCACCAGTGAAGCCCTGTCGCCCGCCGATGCGTCGGCGGCGAAGGTGTATGGCACCGAGCTGGCCACCGAGGCGTACCGGTTGCTGATGGAGGTGCTGGGTACCGCGGCGACGGTGCGCCAGAATTCGCCCGGCGCATTGCTGCGCGGCCGGGTCGAGCGAATGCACCGGGCCTGCCTGATCCTGACGTTCGGCGGCGGCACCAACGAAGTGCAGCGCGACATCATCGGCATGGTCGCCCTCGGTCTGCCTAGAAACCGCTGAGCCGCTACGTAATAGAAGGACGGACGTCATGGATTTCACCACCACCGAAGCGGCGCACGACCTCGGCAACCTGGTCGACACCATCGTGGACTCGGTATGCACCCCCGAACACCAGCGCGAGCTCGACGGGCTCGATCAGCGCTTCGACCGCGACCTGTGGGCAAAGCTGATCGACGCCGGCATCCTGTCCAGCGCGTCGGCCACATCGCTGGGCGGTGACGGCTTCGGCGCGCTCGAGCAGATCGCGATCCTGGTGGCGCTGGGGCACCAGCTGGCCGCCGTGCCCTATCTGGAGTCGGTGGTGCTGGGCGCCGGAGCGCTGGCCCGGTTCGGTTCCGAAGAGCTGCAACAAAACTGGGGTGTGCCGGCAGTCAAAGGCGAGAAGACGCTCAGCGTTGCCCTCGACGGTGAGATGGGCGAGGGGCCGGTGCGGGCGGCCGGCGCCGGTGCGGGCTACCGGCTGACCGGGACGCGCACCCAGATCGGATTCGGCCCGGTGGCCGACGCGTTCCTGGTTCCCGCCGAAACCGATTCCGGCACAGCCGTTTTCCTGGTCGCCGCCGACGACCCGGGCGTCACGGTGACCGCGCTGGAAACCACCGGCCTGGGCAGCGTCGGGCATCTCGCCCTGGACGGAACCGAGGTGGACGAGAGCCGCAAGGTCGGGGGCGCCGAGGTCGTGACCTGGCTCGGCACGCTGGGCACCTTGGGGCGCAGCGCTTTCCAGCTCGGGGTGCTCGAGCGGGGCCTGCAGATGACGGCCGAATACGCCCGCGAGCGTGAGCAGTTCGATCGCCCGATCGGCAGCTTCCAGGCGGTGTCACAGCGGCTCGCCGACGGTTACATCGACGTGAAGGGGTTGCGGCTCACGCTCACCCAGGCGGCCTGGCGGGTCTCGGAAGACATCGCCGCCGAAATCGACGTCGCCAGTGCGGCGTTCTGGGCCGCCGAGGCCGGTCACCGGGTGGCGCACACCATCGTGCACGTGCACGGCGGCGTCGGCGTGGACACCGATCACCCGGCGCACCGCTACTTCCTGGCGGCCAAGGAGACCGAATTCGCCCTCGGCGGTGCCACCGGTCAGCTGCGGCGGATCGGCCGGGAGCTGGCGGAGACGCCCGCTTAGGCGCAATGGATCTCACCGACGACCTGACGGTCACCAAGCTGCTGGAGCCGCTGACCGAGATCGACGATCGGGGTGTGTACTTCGAGGACTCGTTCACCAGCTGGCGCGACCACCTGCAGCACGGTGCCGCGATCGCCGCGACGCTGCGGGCGCGGCTCGACCCCGCCCGGCCGCCGCATGTCGGCGTGTTGTTGGAGAACACCCCGTTCTTCTCGGCGATGCTGGTGGCGGCGGGCATATCGGGGATCGTGCCGGTGGGACTCAACCCGGTGCGCCGGGGCGAGGCCCTGCGGCGCGACATCGCCAGGGCCGACTGCCAATTGGTGCTGGCGGATTCGAAATCGTCTGAGACGCTGGGTGATATCGAGCACCTGAACGCCGACTCGCCCGAGTGGGCCGAGGAGGTCGCCGCGCACCGCGAGGCCCCGATCTCCTTCCAGGCCGCCTCGCCGGCGGACCTGTTCATGTTGATCTTCACCTCGGGCACCAGCGGCGAGCCCAAGGCGGTCAAGTGCAGCCACGGCAAGGTGGCGATCGCGGGCGTAACGATGTCACAGCGCTTCGGCCTGGGCCACGACGACGTCTGCTACGTGTCGATGCCGCTGTTTCATTCCAATGCGGTGTTGGTCGGCTGGGCGGTGGCGGCGGCCTGCGAGGGCTCGATGGCCTTACGGCGCAAGTTCTCTGCTTCGAATTTCATCGTCGATGTCCGTCGTTACGGCGCCACCTACGCCAACTACGTGGGCAAGCCCCTGTCGTATGTGCTCGCCACGCCGGAGCGACCCGACGATGCCGACAATCCGCTGCGGGCGGTCTACGGCAATGAGGGCGTACCCGAGGACATCGAGCGCTTCGGCCGCAGGTTCGGGTGCGTCGTGCAGGACGGGTTCGGTTCCACCGAGGGCGGCGTGGCCATCGCCCGCACCCCCGATACGCCGGCGGGTTCACTGGGGCCGCTTCCACAGGGCATCGACATCATCGATCCCGACACCGGGGCGTCCTGCCCGCCTGGCGTGGTCGGCGAATTGGTCAACACCGCGGGGCCGGGGCGTTTCGAGGGTTACTACAACGACGAGGCGGCCGAAGCCGAGCGGATGGCCGGCGGGGTGTATCACAGCGGTGATCTCGCCTACCGCGACGACGCCGGCTACGCGTATTTCGCTGGGCGGCTGGGCGATTGGATGCGGGTCGACGGCGAAAACCTGGGCGCCGCCCCGATCGAGCGGGTGCTGCTGCGCCACCCCGACGTCACCGAGGTCGCGGTGTACCCGGTCCCCGACCCGAGGGTCGGCGACCAGGTGATGGCGGCGTTGGTGATGGTGCCGGGCACCGAGTTCGAGGACGAGAAGTTCCGCGCGTTTCTGGCCGAGCAGCCGGACTTGGGACCCAAGCAATGGCCGTCGTACGTGCGGATCACTACCGAACTGCCGCGGACGGTGACCTTCAAGGTGTTGAAGCGCCAGTTGGCCGCTCAGGGTGTGGACTGCGACGACCCGGTGTGGCGGATCCACCGCTAGGGACCCGGGTCGTGCGTTGCCGCCGGATGTGCGGTCCACACAGTAAACTCAGCGCTTGATGAAAATCCGCGAAACGATCGCCTGCTCGATCCGGGTCGGGTCGCTGGGTGGCGCCGTGCTCGGGCTGGGCTCCGGTTTGGCCGCGGCGGATCCGCCTCCGGCGCCTCCCCTGCCTCCGCCACCGCCGCCGCTGGTGTGGTCGCCGCCGACGCCGGACCGCGAACCGTGGGAAGTCCCGCCCCCACCGGAGCAGGGGCCGCCGCTCCCGCCGGCGGGCTGATGGTTTTGCCGACAAGGAGACGCGATGGTTGATGCGCCGGTCCCCCACCTCGGCGTCGCTGTGACGCGCGCCGATAACGGAACCAGCGCATGACGGCACGCCCACTCGAGCTCGCGCTGGAAGCCAGCTTCGACCAGCTTGCCGCCGCGGTGCCGGCGAACGTCGGCGTCGCGATCGCCCGGCCGGACAGAACCTTTTCGCTGGGCAGCTGGTGGTCGGGCGTGGCATGGTCGACCATCAAGGTGCCGTTGGCGATAGCGGCGCTGCGCAACGATTGGCTGGGCGCGCGCGATTTGGTCGTCAAGGCGATCACCGAATCCGACAACCGCGCCTCCGAACAGTTGTGGTCGCAGTTGGGCGAGCCCGCGCAGGCGGCGCGACGGGTGCAGGTCGTGGTGGCCGAGGGCGGTGACACCGCGACGGTGGTCGAATCGCGTCGACTGCGCCGCGGGTTCACCGCATTCGGCCAAACGCAGTGGAGCCTGCAGCGCCAAGCGCGGTTTGCAGCGGAGCTCTCGACCATCCCCGACGCCGTCGAAGTGATCGACCTGATGCAGCGCCTGGTCACCGGCGACCAGTGGGGCCTGGCCGCCAAAGGCATTGCCGCCAAAGGTGGTTGGGGGCCCGGTGTGCACGGCGAGTACCTGGTCCGGCAATTCGGCATCGTCCCCACCCCGGCCGGCCACTGGGGCGTGGCGCTGGCAGCCGATGCGCACGACGGCGCGTTCGAGACGGGCGTCGACGTGGTCAACACGATGACGGACTGGCTGCTGAGCCGGTTGCCGACCCTAGCCCGTTATTGACGGCACCACGGCGTCGATCAGATGCGGCCCCGGTTCGGCGAAGGCGTCGCGCAGCGCATCGGCCAATTCCTCGGCCGTGGTGACGCGCCGTGCGGGTACTCCCATGCCCTCGCTGATCTTCACGAAATCCATTGTCGGGTCAGATAAGTCGAGCAGTGACAGCGCTTCAGGGCCGGGCGCCGACCCGGCGCCGACGCGTTGCAGCTCGATGCGCAGGATGTCGTAGGCGCTGTTGTTGTACAGCACGGTGGTGACGTCGAGGTTCTCCCGGGCCTGGGTCCACAATCCCGAAATCGTGTACATGGCCGAGCCATCGGATTCCAGACACAACACCGGGCGATTGGGGGCGGCCACCGCGGCGCCCACCGCGGCCGGTATGCCGTAGCCGATCGCCCCACCGGTCAGGGTCAGCCAGTCGTGCGCCGGCGCCCCGGCGGTCGCCTGGGCGAGCAGCACGCCCGAGGTGTTCGACTCGTCGACCACGATGGCATTTTCGGGCAGCAGCGCCCCGATCACATCGGCGGCCGACGCGGAGGTCAGCGGGCCCCTCGGCAGCGGAGGACGCGATGCGGCGGCCACCGGCGCCTCGGTGCCGGGTGCCACCTGGTCGGCCAAAGCGATCAAAGCCTCTGCTGCACCGCTGTATTCGGCGAGCACGTGCACCTCGCAGCCGGCCGGCACCAGATCGCTGGGCATGCCGGGGTAGGCGAAGAACGACACCGGCGACTTGGCGCCGGCCAGCACCAGATGCTTGGCGCCGTCCAGCTGGGCCGCGGCGGCCTCGGCGAAATAGGCGAGCCGGTCGACCGCGGGGACGCCGGCGCCGCGCTCCAGCCGGGTGGGGAAGGTTTCGCACAACACGCGCGCACCCGTTGCCGCCGCAATGCGGGCGGCCGCCGCCAGCCCGGCACGGCGGGTGGCGTCGCCGCCCACCATGATCACCGTGGGCTCGCCGGAGCCGAGCACCTCGAGCACCTCGGGCGCCAACAGCGGATCGGCGCTCGCCGGCTGCGCATCCAGGTTGGAGAACAGCTGGGCGCCGTCGGACCAGGACACGTCGGCGGGCAGGATCAGCGTGGAAATCTGTGAACCCCACCGGCTGGCCGCGATGCCCTCGACGGCGTCGGCCGAAACCTGGGAGGCGTCAGCGGTCCGGCGCACCCAGCCCGAGACGGTGCCGGCCAGCGCGTCGATGTCGGATTCCAGTGGGGCGTCGTATTTTTTGTGATAGGTCGCGTGGTCGCCGACGACCACCACCATCGGTACCCGCGCACGGCGCGCGTTGTGCAGGTTGGCCAGGCCGTTGCCCAGTCCGGGTCCCAAGTGCAGCAGCACCGCGGCCGGTCGATCGGCGATGCGCGCGTAACCGTCGGCCGCTCCGGTGGCGACCCCCTCGAACAGCGCCAGCACGCCGCGCATCCGCGGCACGGCGTCCAGCGCCGCGACGAAGTGCATCTCCGACGTGCCCGGGTTGGCGAAACACACGTCGACGCCGCCGTCCACCAGGGTGTTGATCAGGGCCTGGGCACCGTTCACTTGACTGCCTCCAGTCGGAAAACTCGTTCGGCGTTGCCGCGCAGGAAATCTCGGCGGGCCTCGTCGGACAGCCCGAGGTCGTCCAGTCCCGCCAGCGCGTGCTCGTGGGTGATCATCGGATAGTTGGTGCCGAACAACACCTTTCGTTGCCCGGTACCGGTCTTCATGAACCTGACCAGTTCATCCGGCAACCGCTTGATGGTGTACGCCGAGGTGTCGATGTAGACGTTTTCGTGCTTGCGGGCCACCGCGACCATCTCCTCGGTCCACGGATAGCCGACGTGACCGCAGACGATCACCAGCTCCGGGAAATCGAGCGCCACCTGGTCGATGTAGGGAATCGGCCGGCCGGTCTCCGACGGGCGCAACGGACCGGTGTGACCGACCTGGGTGCAGAACGGCACCCCGGATTCCACGCACTGGGCAAACAGCGGATAGTAGCGACGATCGGTGGGCGGGGCATCCCACAACCACGGCACCACCCGCAGGCCGACGAACCCTCCGTCGGCTATCCGGCGCCGCAACTCCCGGACGGCTTCCATCGGGCGGTCCAGGTCGACGGTGGCCAGCCCGGCGAGCCGATTCGGGTGCGCGGCAATCCATTGCGCCACCTCGTCGTTGGAGACCAGGTCGGCTCCCCCCGGCCCCCGCCAGGCGCTGAGCACACCCACTTCGACGCCGGCGACGTCCATCGACGCCAGGGTCGCCTCGATCGGGATATCGGTGTCGGGGATCGACCCGCCCGTCCACCGCCGCAGGGATGCCAGCATGTCGCTGCGCAGGAACCGCGCAGTCGGATGCTGCATCCAGACATCGATCGTCATGCGATTGGACTTTAGCCCGCCGACGATGCGCGCCGCGGAGCGGCGGGAGGAGGAGACGGGCAATCAACACCAGACCGGGCCCGGCCGCCCTCCGATCTCAGAGGGTCAGCGCGGCGCGGGCGCAGGCGTGCGTCTGCTGCGCGTACCCGCCGCCGAACAGCGCCACGTGCGCCAGTAGCGGGAAGAGCTGGTGCAGGCCGGTGCGGTCGCGCCAGCCGGACCGCAGCGGTCGCACCCGCTGATAGCCGTCGATGACCGCGTCGAAGTGGGGGCAGCCGAACAGCGCGAGCATCGCCAGGTCGGTCTCGCGGTGACCGGCGTGTGCGGCCGGGTCGATGAGCACCACACCGTCGGGCGTCCACATCACGTTGCCGCTCCACAGATCGCCGTGCAGCCGCGCCGGGGCGTCGTCGTCGTCGAAATCGCCCGCGCGGCAACGGGCCGCGACGGAGTTCACGGCGTCGCGGGTGGCGGCGTCCAGGCCCGGGGCGGCGAGTTCGGCCATCGGGGCCAGCCGCTCCTCGGCATAGAACTCACCCCAGCGCCGGTGCGGGCGCAGCGAGAGCGGCAGGGGCTGCGACAGCGGCCCGAAAAAGCCCGTCCCGGCCCAGCCGTCCGGCCCGGCGCCGAACGCCGCGGCGCCCGCGTCGTGCGTGACGGCCAGCCGGTTGCCGAATGCGCGCGCGGCCTCGGGGGTGGGGCGCACGGAGTCAAGGCGCCGCAGGGTCAGGCTCGTGTCATCGACGGCGACGACCTGCGCGCACGGCACGCCGCCGTCGACATCGGAAAGCCATTGCAGCCCTGCGGCTTCCCAAGCGAAGAAGCCGGTCGGTGCGGCCGGATTACGTTTGACGAAGTCGGTCACGCAGTGGCGTGAGCGGCGTGCACGTCGTCGGCCGGGCGGGCCTCGGTCTGCTCCTTGGCCCAGCGGTAGTCGGGCTTGCCCGCGGGCGACCGCTTGACCTCGTCGACCAGCCACAGGCTGCGCGGCACCTTGTAACCCGCGATCTCGGAGCGCACGAAGCTGTCCAGCTCCGACAGCGTCGGTCGCGATCCCGGCCGCGGCTGCACGACGGCGGCGACGTGCTGGCCGTACCGCGCGTCCGGCACGCCGACCACCAGGGCGTCGAAGACGTCGGGGTGGCCCTTGAGCGCGGCCTCGACCTCCTCGGGGTAGATCTTCTCGCCGCCGCTGTTGATCGACACCGAGCCGCGGCCCAGCATCGTGACGGTGCCGTCCTCCTCGACGGTCGCGAAGTCGCCGGGGATGGCGTAACGCACGCCGTTGAAGGTCTTGAACGTCTCGGCGGTCTTCTTCTCGTCCTTGTAGTAACCGACCGGGATGTTGCCCTTCTTGGCAATGAACCCGCGTACTCCGGAGCCGGGCTTGACCTCGTTGCCCTGTTCGTCGAGGACGACGGTGCGGTGGTCGATCGTCACGCGCGGGCCGCCGGCATGCGGCGCGTCCTTGGCGACGATGCTGGTGCCGCCGAATCCGGTCTCCGATGAACCGATCGAGTCGGTGATGACGCGGTTGGGCAGCAGCTCGAGGAACTTCTCCTTGATGCTCGGCGAGAACAGCGCCGCGGTGGAGGCGAGCAGGAACAGCGACGACAGGTCGTACTCGTTTCCCTTGTCCTGGTGCGCAAGTAGCGCGTCGAGCAGCGGTCGCGCCATCGCGTCGCCGGTGAAGAACAGCAGGTTTACCTTGTGTTCGTGGATCGTGCGCCAGACCTCGTCGGCGTTGAATTCCGGTGCCAGCACGGTGGTTTGGCCCGAGAAGATCGACATCCAGGTGGCCGACTGGGTGGCGCCGTGGATCATCGGCGGAATCGGGTGGCGGACCATCGGTGGGTTGGCCGCGGCGGCCTTGGCCAGGTCGTACTCGTCCTTGACGAATTCGCCTGTGGCGAAGTCGGTTCCGCCGAACAGCACCCGGTAGATGTCCTCGTGGCGCCACATCACGCCCTTCGGGAAGCCGGTGGTGCCGCCGGTGTAGAGCAGGTAGATGTCGTCGGCGCTGCGCGGGCCGAAGTCGCGCTCGGGCGAGCTGCCCGCGATCGCTGAATAGAACTCGACGCCGCCGTAACGGCTGAAGTCGTTGTCGCTGCCGTCCTCCACGACCAGGATCGTCTTGACGTCGGGGGTGTCGGGCAGCACGTTGGCCACCCGGTCGGAGTACTGACGCTCGTGCACCAGCGCGACCATGTCGGAGTTCTCGAACAGGTAGCGCAGCTCGCCCTCGACGTAGCGGTAGTTGATGTTCACCAGGATGGCGCCCGCTTTGACGATGCCGAGCATCGCGATGACGATTTCGATGCGGTTGCGGCAGTACAGGCCGACCTTGTCGTCCTTTTTCACCCCTTGCTCGAGCAGGTAGTGAGCCAGGCGGTTGGCCTTCTCCTCCAGCTGGGCATAGGTCAACTTCTCGTCGCCGCAGATCAGGGCGACACGGTCGGGCACAGCGTCGATGGCGTGCTCTGCGAGATCGGCAATATTCAAGGCCACGGCCACCAAATTAGAACGTGTTACATTTCGAGGCAAGCTCGTGCCCATTGTCGAGGGAAAGGCGGTAGCCGTGACCGTGGAGAATGCCGGAACCCCAGCAAACACCGAAAACGGGGAGACCGGACCGGACGCGCTGGTGGAACAGCGTGGTCACACCCTCATCGTGACCATGAACCGGCCGCACCGCCGCAACGCCTTGAGCACGGAAATGATGGAAATCATGGTCCAGGCCTGGGACCGCGTGGACAACGATGACGACATCCGGTGTTGCATCCTGACCGGGGCCGGTGGCTACTTCTGCGCGGGCATGGACCTCAAGGCAGCAACGCAGAAGCCGCCGGGCGAGTCGTTCAAGGACGGCAGCTACGACCCGTCGCGAATCGATGCCCTGCTCAAGGGCCGCAGGCTCAAGAAGCCGCTCATCGCGGCCGTCGAGGGCCCGGCCATCGCCGGGGGCACCGAGATCTTGCAGGGCACCGACATCCGGGTGGCCGGTGAGAGCGCCAAGTTCGGCATCTCCGAGGCCAAGTGGAGCCTGTACCCGATGGGTGGCTCGGCCGTGCGGCTGGTGCGCCAGATCCCCTACACCGTGGCCTGCGACCTGCTGCTCACCGGCCGGCACATCACCGCCGCCGAAGCCAAGGACATCGGCTTGATCGGCCACGTCGTTCCCGACGGGCAGGCGCTGGCCAAGGCGCTCGAGATCGCCGAGGTGATCGAAAACAACGGACCGCTGGCCGTGCAGGCGATCCTCAAGACGATCCGCGAGACCGAGGGCATGCACGAGGAAGAGGCCTTCAAGCCCGACACCGCCAACGGGATACCGGTGTTCCTCTCCGAGGACTCCAAGGAGGGCCCCCGCGCGTTCGCCGAGAAGCGCAAGCCCAACTTCAAAAACCGCTAGGCCGGGCGGCCCCACCTCGCCGAGCGTGCCCCACCTCGCCGAGTGCCCCCCTCGCCGAGCGTAAGCGCACTGCGAAATCGCGCCTGTTTTTCCGCAGTGCGCTTACGCTCGGCGCAAACGGGATGCAGAGAGTCAGCTCAGCAGCGGCGCGCTCGGGGTGAACACCACCGGCATCGCTTCCAGGCCGCTGACGAAGTTCGCCGGCCGCAGGGGCAGCGTCGAGTCGTCATCGGCCAGCCGCAGATCCGGTAGCCGCTTGAGCACCCGCTCGGTCATCATCGACAGCTCGAGCCGGGCCAGCTGGTTGCCCAGGCAGAAATGCGTGCCGAAGCCGAAGGCCATGTGGCTATTCGGGTTTCGACGAATGTCGAAGTTGTCCGGGTCTTCGAACACGGACTCGTCGAAGTTGCCCGACTCGAAGAGCAGCATGATCTTCTCGCCCTCGCGCAACGAGGTGCCGTGAAAGTCCGTATCAGCCGTCAAAGTTCTGCACATGTTCTTCACCGGCGATGTCCAGCGCAGCATCTCCTCGATGGCACCGGGAAGCAACGACGGGTCGCGCACCAGGGCCTCCCACTGGTCGCGGTGGCGCACCACCTGCTCGGTTCCGCCGCTCAGGGTGTGCCTGGTGGTCTCGTCGCCGCCGATGAGGATGAGCAGCGTCTCCATGACGATCTCGTCGTCGGACATCCGCTGCCCCTCCACCTCGGCGTTGACCAGGATGGAGAACAGGTCGTCGGTGGGCTCGGCGCGCCGCTTGGCGATGATGTCCATGGTGAACGCGGTGTAGGCGGCGAAAGCCTCCATGACGGTTTGGAATTCGGCCGACGCCGGGTCGATGTGGGAGCTCAGCCCGCACACCAGGTCGTCGGACCACTTCAACAGCATGCTGCGTTCGGAGGGCAGCACGCCCAGCATGTCGCCGATCACCGCCATCGGCAGCGGGGCGGCGATGTCGCGGACGAAGTCACACTCGCCGCGCTCACACACCGCGTCGATCAGCGTGTCGCACAGCTTGGCGATGGACGGCTCCTTCTCCTTCACCCGCTTGCGGGTGAAGCCGGCGTTGACCAGCTTGCGCCGCAACAGATGCGCGGGATCGTCCATGTCGATCATGTAGGGCATGCCGGGCTGGTCGGGACGGATGCCGCCCGTGCTGGAGAACAGTTCCGGATTGCGTTCGGCGTCCAGGATGGCTTGGTAGGTGGTGGCACCGGCCAGGCCGTTGCGATCCCGAAACACCGGATGGTTGGCGCGCATCCAGCGGTAGGCCTCGCGCGAGGTGTGACGGTCCGCGTAGAAATTACCGTCTGCCAGATCGATGTTCGAGATTGCTTCCGGGATGGTCGAAGTCATCTACAGCCTCCAAATGTGTTGACGAGCGGATTACAGTAACCGGCATGCCTGAGTCACAACACGTAGTTGCGGGGACGGTCCTCACCATGCCGGTGCGGATACGAAAAGCGGATGTGCATACCGCGATGTTTTCGGTGGATGCGCAAGCGGCGCAACGCCTTATCGACTACAGCGGCCTGCAAGTCTGCCAGCACCGCCGCGGCCGGGCGGTGGTGAACCTGATGCTGGCCCGCTATATCGACGGCGATCTGGGGCAGTACCACGAATTCGGCACCGCGGTCATGGTCAACCCGCCCGGCTCGACGGCGCGCGGCTGGCGAGCACTGGGCGATGCGGCCGCGTTCATCCACCACCTGCCCGTCGACCAGAGCTTCACGTTGGAAGCGGGCCGCTCGATCTGGGGATTCCCAAAGATCATGGCGGAGTTCACCGTTCGCGAGCAGGGCCGGTTCGGATTCGACGTCAGCGCCGATGGCGCGCACATCGCGGGCATCGACTTCGCCCGGGGAGTGCCGGTGCCCTCGATGTTCACCTCGCGCCCGCAGGTGCTCAAGACCTACACCTTCGCCGAGGGCACCACCCGGGAGGTGCCCTGGGAGATGCGGGTGCGCGGGCTGCGCGGCCAGCCCGGCGGGGCGACGCTGCGTCTGGGCGATCACGCCTACGCCAAGGAGCTGGCGTCGCTGGGCCTGCCGAAGCGGGCGATGATCTCTGGATCCGTCGGCCACGTCGAGATGACGTTCGGCGACGCCCACCCGCTCGGCTGACCGGCCGGGCGCGCGCTGCGTCGTCGTCGGGCGTGCCATCCGGACAATCTAGAACGCGTTCTAAGCCCCTGGCAAGAAAGTTAGAACGTGTTCTAGTTTGGCGCGCGCGACCGTCAGATCAGGGTCGCCAACTCGCGGACCTGCTCCGTATTGCGCCCCGACACCACCATCATGGTGACGCCGGCGGCCTCCCAGGCCTTGATCTGCTTACGCACGTAGTCGATGTCGCCGACGATCGCGGCGTCGTCGATCACCTCGTCGGGGATGATCTCGGCGGCCTTGTCCTTCTGGTTGCTGCGGAACAGCTTCGTCACGTCGTCGACCACTTGCGCGTAGCCCATCCGCCGGTAGACGTCGGCGTGGAAGTTGGTGTCCTCGGCGCCCATGCCGCCCATGTAGAGCGCGATGTAGGGCTTCATCGCCGCGAACGCCGCGCTGCGGTCCTCGGTGATCACGATGTTGGCCGTCGCGCAGATCTCGAAGTCCTCGCGGCTGCGGCGGGCGCCCGGCCGGGCGAATCCCTCGTCCAGCCACTCGTTGTAGGTGTCAGCCATGCGCGGCGTGTAGAAGATCGGCAGCCAGCCGTCGCAGATCTCGGCGGCCAGCGCGACGTTCTTCGGCCCCTCGGCGCCCAACATGATCGGGATGTCGGCCCGCAGCGGATGGGTGATGGGCTTGAGCGGTTTGCCCAAACCCGTTGCGCGCTCACCGGTCAGCGGCAGCGGGTAATGCGGCCCGGCGCTGGTCACCGGCGCCTCGCGCGCCCACACCTGCCGGATGATGTCGATGTACTCGCGGGTGCGGGCCAGCGGCTTGGGGAAGGACTGGCCGTACCAGCCCTCGACCACCTGCGGGCCGGAGACACCCAGGCCGAGGACGTGCCGGCCCCCGGACAGGTGGTCGAGCGTCAACGCCGCCATCGCGCAGGCCGTCGGGGTGCGTGCGGACAGCTGAACCACCGACGTGCCCAGCCGCACCCGCGACGTCGACGAACCCAACCAGGCCAGCGGGGTGTAGGCGTCGGACCCCCAGGCCTCGGCGGTGAAGACGGCGTCGTAGCCGGCCTCCTCGGCCGCGGCGACGAGCTCACCGTGGTTGTGCGGCGGCTGAGCGCCCCAATATCCGAGCTGCAATCCCAGCTTCATCGTCGTCACCCTTCCGGTGGTCGTCCCGATCCAAGAAAGATTTGAATCCGTTCTTAGAACCTGTTCTACTCGATGGCGTGACAGCCAGCTCGAGTAGCCCGCCCCTGATGGATCACCCTGAGCCACCGCTCGCCGCGCCACTGACGTTGTCCTTCGACTACACCCGTTCAGTCGGCCCCACGCTGAGCAAGTTCTTCACCGCCCTGCGCGACCGCCACATCCTGGGCGTGCGCGGATCGGATGGCCGGGTGCACGTGCCGCCGGCCGAATATGACCCGGTCACCTATGAGCCGCTGGGCGAGATGGTACCGGTGTCCAGCGTCGGCACCGTGGTCTCCTGGACCTGGCAGCCCGACCCCATCGAGGGACAGCCGCTGGACCGGCCGTTCGCCTGGGCGCTGATCAAGCTCGACGGGGCAGACACGCCGTTGATCCACGCCGTTGATGCGGGTGAGCCCAAGGCCATCAAGACCGGCTCCCGGGTGCACGCGCACTGGGTCGACGAGCCGGTGGGCGCCATCACCGACATCGCGTATTTCGCGCTCGGGGAGGAACCCGAGGCCGTGGCCGAGCAGTCCGACGGCGACAAGGACCCGGTGACCATGATCGTCACGCCGGTGTCGCTGACCATCCAGCACAGCGCCTCGCACGAAGAGAGCGCCTACCTGCGGGCCATCGCGCAGGGCAAGCTGCTGGGCGCGAAGACGGGCGAGAACGGCAAGGTTTACTTCCCGCCGCACGGCGCCGACCCGGCCACCGGCCAGCCGACGACCGAGTTCGTCGAGCTGCCCGACAAGGGCACGGTGACGACGTTCGCGATCATCAACATCCCGTTCCAGGGTCAGCGCATCAAGCCGCCGTATGTGGCGGCCTACGTGTTGCTCGACGGAGCCGACATCCCGTTTTTGCATCTGGTCGCCGACATCGACGCCCACGAGGTACGGATGGGCATGCGCGTCGAGGCGGTGTGGAAACCCCGCGAGGAGTGGGGATTTGGCATCGACAACATCGAGTACTTCCGGCCGACCGGGGAACCCGACGCCGACTACGACACCTACAAGCACCACCTGTAAAGGGCTTACCTGCACATGAGCGCTCGCAACGTTGCGGTCGTCGGCTTTGCCCACGCCCCACACGTCCGCCGCACCGACGGCACCACCAACGGTGTCGAGATGTTGATCCCGTGCTTCGCGCAGCTGTACGAGGAGCTGGGCATCGAACGGACCGACATCGGCTTCTGGTGTTCCGGATCATCTGATTACCTTGCCGGACGGGCATTTTCGTTCATCTCGGCGATCGACTCGATCGGTGCCGTTCCGCCGATCAACGAGTCGCACGTCGAAATGGACGCCGCCTGGGCGCTTTACGAGGCCTACATCAAAATCCTCACCGGCGAGGTCGACACCGCGCTGGTGTACGGCTTCGGCAAGTCCTCGGCCGGCATCCTGCGCCAAATCCTGACGCGGCAGACCGACCCCTACACCGTCGCGCCGTTGTGGCCCGATTCGATCTCGCTGGCCGGGCTGCAGGCACGCATCGGGCTCGACACCGGTAAGTGGACCCAGGAGCAGATGGCGCGGGTGGCCTTCGACTCCTTTGCCAATGCGCGCCGCGTGGACAACGTCGAGGGGTCGATCAGCGTGGCGGAACTGCTCGAACGGCCGTTCTTCGCCGACCCGCTGCGTCGCCACGACATCGCGCCGATCACCGACGGCGCCGCGGCGATCGTGCTCGCGGCCGGTGACCGGGCGCGTGAGCTGCGCGAAAACCCGGCCTGGATAACGGGAATCGAGCACCGCATCGAAACGCCGGTGCTGGGCGCGCGCGATCTCACCGAGTCGCCGTCGACAAAGGCCGCGGCCCACGTGGCCACCGGCGGCCGGACCGACAACCTCGACGTGGCCGAGATCTGTGCGCCGTTCACCCACCAGCACCTGATCATCGCGGAAGCCATCCGGATCCCGGGTCCCACCAAGGTGAACCCGTCCGGTGGCGCGTTGGCGGCCAACCCCATGTTCGTCGCCGGCCTCGAACGCATCGGCTTTGCAGCACAACACATCTGGAACGGTTCGGCCGAGCGGGTGCTGGCGCACGCCACCAGCGGCCCTGCGCTTCAACAAAACCTGGTCGCGGTCATGGAAGGAAAGAACTGATGGCCGGTGCAGGGCCAAACGTCGCTGCGGTACTAGGTACCGGACAGACGAAGTACGTCGCCAAACGCCAAGACGTTTCGATGAACGGTCTGGTGCGCGAGGCGATCGACCGGGCGCTGGCCGACTCCGGCAGCACCTTCGACGACATCGACGCCGTCGTGGTCGGCAAGGCGCCGGACTTCTTCGAGGGCGTGATGATGCCCGAGCTGTTCATGGCCGACGCCATGGGCGCCACGGGCAAGCCGCTGATCCGGGTGCACACCGCGGGTTCGGTCGGTGGGTCCACCGGTGTGGTGGCCGCCAGCCTGGTGCAGTCCGGCAAGTACCGCCGCGTCCTGGCGATGGCGTGGGAGAAGCAGTCGGAGTCAAACGCCATGTGGGCGTTGTCGATTCCCATTCCGTTCATCAAGCCGGTCGGTGCCGGCGCGGGTGGGTACTTCGCCCCGCACGTGCGCTCCTACATTCGTCGATCCGGTGCGCCGACGAACATCGGAGCCATGGTCGCGGTCAAGGACCGGCTCAACGGCGCCAAGAATCCGCTGGCGCACCTGCACCAGCCCGACATCACGCTGGAGAAGGTGATGTCCTCGCCCATGCTGTGGGACCCGATCCGTTACGACGAGACCTGCCCGTCTTCCGACGGTGCGGCCGCCGTGGTGATCGGCAACGAGGAGGCCGCCGAAGCCCGCCTTACGCAAGGACATCCGGTGGCGTGGATCCACGCCACCGCGTTGCGCACCGAGCCGCTGCAGTTCTCCGGGCGCGACCAGGTGAGCCCGCAGGCCGGGCGTGACGCCGCCGCGGCGCTGTGGAGGGCCGCCGGCATCGAGAGCCCCATCGACGAGATCGACGCCGCGGAAATCTACGTGCCGTTCTCCTGGTTCGAACCGATGTGGTTGGAAAACCTCGGATTTGCCGCCGAGGGTGAAGGCTGGAAGCTCACCGAAGCCGGCGAGACGAAGATCGGCGGCCGGTTGCCGGTCAACCCGTCGGGCGGCGTGCTGTCGTCGAACCCGATCGGTGCCTCGGGCCTGATTCGCTTCGCCGAAGCGGCGATCCAGGTGATGGGCAAGGGTGGCGACCACCAGGTACCCAACGCGCGAAAGGCCTTGGGACACGCCTACGGTGGCGGCTCGCAGTACTACTCGATGTGGGTGGTGGGCGCCGACAAGCCCGCGGCCCAGAAGGTCTCGTGAGCGCGCCGACGACGATGCAGCGGGGGCACCTCCCGCTTGCGGGGGACGCAGCGATGAGGCGGGGGCACCTCCCGCTTGCGGGGGAGAGCGGCGCCGTTGACTGAGCATCCCGCGCACGAGGCCGGCCGCCGCTCCCGCGAGGCGGTGGCGGCCCGGGACAAGGATGCCTGGCTGGCGGTGTTCGCCGACGACGCCATCGTCGAGGACCCGATCGGGCCGTCGGTGTTCGACCCCGAGGGCCTCGGCCACCGTGGCCGGGACGCGATCTCGGCCTTCTGGGACAAGGCGATCGCCCCCACCACGAAGATCGAGTTCTTCTTCCGCGACACCTACCAGTGCGGCAACGAGGAAGCCAACGTCGGGCACATCCTCATCACGACCGGCGAATATCAGACGACCGCCGAGGGCGTCTTCACCTACCGGGTCAACGCCGAGGGCCAGATGGTGGCCCTGCGCGCCTACTGGGAGATGGATCGGGCGGCGGCCAACACCCGCAAAATCTAGAGCGGTTCGCCGGCGGTGAAACCTACGGCGCGACACGCCGGTTGAGGATCGCTGATTTCACATTCGGCGGCATGTCGATGTCAGGCTTATGCCCATGTCCGACAAGCACGTCGTACTCGTCCACGGCTCATGGAGCCGCGGGCAGCAGTGGGCCCCCGCCCAGGCCGCCTTTGCGGAACGCGGCTTCACGGTGCATACCCCGACCTTGCGGCACCACGAACTGCCGCTGCACGAAGGTGCGGCGAAGATTGCGTCGTTGAGTATCCGTGACTACTTAGATGATCTCGTCGCCCTGGTCGCATCGCTGGACTCCCCGCCGCTGTTGGTCGGACATTCGCTGGGCGGTCTGCTAGTCCAACTGGTCGCTGCCCGCACGCCACACGCTGGCCTGATCGCCGCCTGTCCGTCGTCGGTGGGTCCATCCGGCCTTAACCGCACGACTCTGGGTATCGCCCTACCGCACGCGTTGAAGACGCGGCCGTGGACCAAACCGGTCTATCCCCCGACGTGGCAACAGTTTTGGCGGGGCGTCGCGGCCACACAAACCCAGGAGGCTGCGCGCGCGGCGTTCAACGACCTGGTCTGCGAATCCGGACGGGTGCTGTTCTTCGAGCTCGCTATGCCGTGGCTGGACCGAGCCAAGGCCGCGAAAGTGGACCGCAGCGCCATCGCGGGACCTGTGCTCGTGATCGGGGGCGGCCGAGACCGTATCGTGCCGCCGGGGTTGGCACGCCGGACCGCCGCCCGATTTGCACGCGCGAGCTACGCCGAAATTCCCGATTCCGATCACATGGTGTTCTATGGAGCCGCGTTACCGGTCACGATGAGCTACATCGATGACTGGCTCACGCGAAATTGCGGCATAACCGGCGATTCGGCCTAGAGCGGTTCCAGCCCGGCCAGATGCCGCTGGGCCAGGTCGCGGTAGGCCTGCGGGTTCACCTTGACCCACATCTCGGCGCCGGTCCCGGCGACCGGGCCCTTGATCTGCGCCGGCGCCCCGACCGCCAGCATCCCGGCCGGGATCTGGCTGCCGGCCGTCACTAGCGAATGCGCGGCGACCAGGCTGCGTGATCCGATCACCGCGCCGTCCAGCACGGTGGCGTGGTTCGCGATCAGCGCCTCCTGCCCCACGTGCACGCCATGAATGACACACAGATGCGCGACCGTCGCGCCCGGACCGATGTCGACCGGTATTCCGGGCGGCGCGTGCAGCACCGAGCCGTCCTGGACGTTGGCGCCCTCGCGCACCACGATGGGCCCGTAGTCGCCGCGCAGCACGGCGTTGAACCAGACCGAGGCGCCCGCCTCCACCACGACGTCGCCGATCAGGGTGGCCGTCGGGGCCACGAAAGCTGTGGGATCGACCCGTGGCGCGCGGCCCTCGAACGCAAACAGCGGCATCGTTTAGATATACCGCAGTGCGCATATGCCGTGGCCAGGCTCGCCGTCGTTGCGCGCCCCCGCTGAAAAACTGTAACGTGTTCTAGTTAGAGGCCCAGCGAGTTGGAGGTGACAGGTGAGTACCGACACCAAGGCGGTCGGCATCCGGGAGATCGATCCCGGCGCCTTGCCGACGAGATACGCCCGCGGCTGGCACTGCCTGGGCGTTGCAAAGGACTTCCAGGACGGCAAGCCGCACTCGATCGAGGCGTTCGGCACCAAGCTGGTCGTTTTCGCCGACTCGCAGGGCGACATCAAGGTTCTGGACGGCTACTGCCGCCACATGGGCGGGGACCTGTCTGAGGGCACCATCAAGGGCGACGAGGTCGCCTGCCCGTTCCACGACTGGCGCTGGGGCGGCGACGGCCGCTGCAAGCTGGTGCCCTACGCCAAGCGCACGCCCAAGACGGCGCGCACCCGCTCGTGGACCACCGACGTGCGCGGCGGCCTGCTGTTCGTCTGGCACGACCACGAGCAGAATCCGCCGGACCCCGCGGTGCGCATTCCCGACATCCCCGAAGCGGCCAGCGATGAATGGACCGACTGGCGGTGGAACAGCATCCTCATCGAGGGGTCCAACTGCCGCGACATCATCGACAACGTCACCGACATGGCGCACTTCTTCTATATCCATTTCGGGTTGCCGACCTACTTCAAAAACGTCTTCGAGGGCCACATCGCCTCGCAGTACCTGCACAACGTGGGCCGGCCCGACGTCAACGACCTCGGCACCACTTACGGGGAGGCGCATCTTGATTCGGAGGCCTCCTACTTCGGGCCGTCGTTCATGATCAACTGGCTGCACAACAGCTACGGCGGTTACAAGGCCGAGTCGATCCTGATCAACTGCCACTACCCGGTGACTCAGAACTCGTTCGTGCTGCAGTGGGGCGTCATCGTCGAAAAGCCCAAGGGCATGGACGAAAAGATGACCGACAAGTTGTCGAAGGTGTTCACCGAGGGCGTCAGCAAGGGCTTCCTGCAGGACGTCGAGATCTGGAAGCACAAGACCCGCATCGACAATCCGCTGCTGGTCGAGGAGGACGGCGCCGTTTATCAGTTGCGCCGTTGGTATCAGCAGTTCTACGTCGACGTCGCCGACATCGAGCCGGAGATGGTGGAGCGCTTCGAGATCGAGGTGGACACCACCCGCGCCAACGAGTACTGGAACGCCGAGGTCGAGCAGAACCTCAAGGCCAAGGACTCCGAGGCGGACGAGTCGGTCACCGACGACGTCCCGGCCCAGCAACGCTAGGAATCATGGGCGACGATCAGCCGGCGGTACCTGACGTCGATCAGCTCGCGCGATCGATGTTGTTGCTGCACGGCGATGAGCACGACCACGACGAGAAGCCCGCGGGCAACGGCGGCTCCCGATCCTGGTCGAAGTCAAGGGATTTCACCAACGACCCGCAGCGCGCCGCGGCCGTCGCCGAAGCCAGTCGCGCCGACCGCGAGCGCTACCTTAACTCCGGGTTGCTGCCGGTCGACTGCCGGTTCTGCCACGTGCGGGTCACCGTCCGCCGGCTCGGGCCGGGACACACCGCCGTGCAGTGGAACACCGAAGCGTGGCAACGCTGCGCGCACTTCACCGAGGTGCGCGAGTCGGGGGGCGACACCGCGCGCACCCGGTCGTGCCCCAAACTCGCCGACAGCATCGAGCATGCGGTCGCCGAGGGCTACCTCGACGACGACCCGGACCAAGACTAGGCGGGCACAAGGCGTGCCAGCCGGGCGCGGAAGCCGTTGTGCGGCCTAGGTTTTACAGACCCGCGAAGCGCTCCTTGACGGTCTCGGTGGTGAGGCCGTAGTCGGCCAGCGAGTAGGTGTGCTTGGGCGCCCGCGGGCCGGACTGGCTGTCGGCGTGGGTCTTTTCCATGGCGGCCCTGGCCTCGTCGGTCAGCGTCAGGCCGAAGTGGCGATAGATGTCGGCCACGGTGCCCAGCGGGTCGGCGATCAATTCCTTGTAGTCGACGTCGTAGAACTGCGACGGGCTGTATTTGGCCCGCGCGGTGTTGAACCGCTCCAGCCCCCGCGACCAGGTTTCCATTGCGTCGGCACCGATTTGGGCGCCGGTGAACGACGTCGACCATCCCTCGGCGGTGTGCTGCGCCAGCGAGCACATCGAGGCCATGATCGTTTCGACCGGACGATGGGTCTGGATCACCAACGCGTCGGGATAGGTCGCCATCAACGCGTCCAACGCGAACAGGTGGCTGGGATTCTTGAGCACCCACCGCTTGTCGGCGTCGTTGAGCCCGATCAGCTGCAGGTTGCGGCGGTGCCGCTGATACGACGGCGTCCAGTCCTGCTCCGAGAGCCACTGCGAGTAAGTGGGCAGGTGCGCCAAGGTCTCGTAGGACGCCGAATGCAGCGACTGCCGCAGCAGCTGCCAGCACTCCTCCAGCTCGTATGCCGCCATGAAATGCAGACCCGTGTAGTCCGGGTTTTCGGCATGGTGCTTGTTGAACTGCGCGTTCAGTTGGCTGTAAAACGGGTTGGAATCCCAGGTTTCACGAGGCGGACGCGGCTGTGGAAATTCGGCCAACCACAGATGTAGGCCCTGGTGCGCGGGATCGGCACCAAGCAGTCGATGCAGGGCCGTGGTGCCGGTGCGCACCAGGCCGGTGACGAAGATCGGCCGCTCGATGGCCACGTCGGCGTGCTGCGGGTACTGCTTCCAGGCGGCTTCGGACAGCAGCCTGGCCACCAGCGCACCGCGCAGGAAGAACCGATTCATCTTGCTGCCCAGGGGCGTCAGGTCGGCGTCGCGGCGGTAGGAGTCCAGCAGCACTTCCAGCGCTTCGAGGTAGTTGTCGTCGTTGCTGCCGAAATCGTCCAGCCCGATCATCTTGCTGGCCGACGCCTTCAGGTCGTCAACGGTGCCGACATCGGTACGTGCAACCGTCATCGCCATCTCCTCCTCATCGCTTCGCTTTGCATCGTCGATGGCGGCATTAGGTGTGGTACTCCCCGCAATTGACATCCAGTGTCTGCCCGGTGATGCCGCTGGACAGGTCGCTGGCCATGAACAGGATCGCCGAGGCAACCTCGTCCTCGGTCGGTAGCCGCTTCAGGTCGGAGCCTGCGGCGGTGGCCTCATAGATCTGCTCGGCCGTCGTGCCGTACTTGCCGGCTTGGTGGTTGAAGTAGCCCTGCAGTGTCTCGCCCCAGATATAGCCGGGCGCAACGGAATTGACTCTGATTCCCTGCTCGCCCAGCTCGGTGGCCAGCGAATGTGACATGGACAGCAGCGCGGATTTCGCCATCTTATAAGCGCCGTACTTGGCCTGCGAGTGCCGCAGCACCATGGAGTTGACGTTGACGATCGAGCCCTTCGACTCGGCCAGCGCCGGCGTGAACCCCTGGATGAGTCGCAGGGCGCCGAGCGCGCTGAGTTCGATCGCGTCGCGGATATGCTGAAAGCTCGTGCCGGAGAACGGTTTCAGCGACGGCACCCGGAACGCGTTGTTGATCAGCACGTCGACCTTGCCGTAGGCCTCCAAGGTGGCCTCGACCAGGTTGTTGACCTGGTCGTCCTCGGTGATGTCGGTGCGCACCGTCGTCGCACGGCCTCCGAGGTCGGCGATCTGCTTGGCGACGTCGTCCAGGCGTTCCGGCGTGCGGGCCGCCAGCACCAGGTCGGCGCCTTCTCTCGTGCATCGGTGCGCCAGCGTCGTGCCCAGACCCGGGCCGACGCCGCTGATCACCACCACCTTGCCGTCGAGCAACTTCGTCATCCCAGCATCCTCGCCTGAATCTGTTGGTGGCGCAGCGCAATTCGCGCCCGCCAGTCGTCCTCTGAGATCTTGTTGTGGTCGTAGTACGGCAACGCGGCCGGCACCTTGTCGATGTCGACCACCTCGACGGTCGGACCGTCGGCGTCGGTGAGCTCACGCGACACCCGCTGCCAGCGGAACTGCAGGAAGCCACGCCGGTGCCCGATCGTCTCGACCCAGTTAGTCACGCCCGGATTCTGTTCGGCAACCACGATGCGGACCTTGCCGTCCGGATCCGCCTGCGCCTGAGTGTTGTTCAGCGAGGTCTGGTGGTTGATGTAGTCCAGCGAGATGTACCACAGGCTGCCCAGCTGGAAGCCGAGGTAGGGCGCGTCGGAGACCGGGATGGTGATGACCATCGCCTGATCCGGTCGCAGGTCGAAGTGCCCGACCGACGAGTACTGCGTGGCCAGTCCGCCCGGAGTCAGCCGCGGCGGCACCATGGTGTTGACCGGCAGGTCGAGATAAAACCACTGCGGGAATTGCAACCAGGTCTTCACTCGCTGGACGAGCTGCTTTCCTGCTGTCGCGTAACGCTTTTCGATCAGATCACGGGTCAAGGGCGGCGGCGCGGTGCCCGCCGTGTCGAGGCGGGAGATCGCCAGCGTGCCGCGCTGGGCCGCCCAGTCCCCGTACACCTCGCGGATCACCAATTGTCCGGCGCTGGTCGGTCGCACCCGCCACTCGAAGCTGCCGTCGGGCGCGATCTCGAGCTCGCGGTCGTCGAATGCGGCCTGGCTGACGGGCACGAAGTCGTCGGTGTACTCGCCGCCGAGGAGCTGGAAACTCAGGTCGGTGGTGGTTCCGCGCCTGCCGGTGACCACGTAGTCGTGGTTGGCGTGCACCCGGGTACCGAAGTACAGGGTGTCGGGATTGTCCAGGCCCATCTTGGTGAAGGGTCCGGTACCCGACTGCAGGAAGGGATGGTCACGGTCGTAGTCCACGGCCAGATGGATGCAGCCCGAGATACACCCGGCCAGATACTGCAACCCTTCGAGCAGGTCGGCTTCGGTCTCGATGAACGGTGCGTCGGCCACCAACTGCTCGGCCTCTGCGATCGCAGCGGTGAGGGAATCAGAGAACACGCCTAGACGCTAGAACGTGTTCTACTTTTTCGTCAATGGCGAACGTTCCCGCGCGTCGGCCCCAGCGTTCAAGGACGACGCCGACTCACTACGGAGGGCAGGAGTGCGAAAGGTCGATCAGGTGCTGGCGGACGTCGGGATGCCGGTTGAGGTAGTCGATGACGTTGCCGTTACCGCCCTCCGCCTGCGACCTTTGCTGCAGCTGCTGGTGCAGGTCCGGATGCTTCTGCAGGTACGAGTCGATCGATGCACCCACGTCCTGATTGCATTGCGGAGCCGCGTTGGCGATGCCCGCCACGGGCAGCGCGATCACCGTTGCGGCGGCAGCGGTCATCAGCCCCCCGGCGAGCAGGCCGTACAGCCCGCGGCGACGGGCGCCGACTGTGTTGGATGTGCTCATAGCGCCAGGTTACTCGCGATACCTATGCGGCGCCTATGCGTGCCGTGGCCGAAGCGGCAGGTCAACGCTGGGCCGTGGCGCCGCTTTCCTGCTCGCGCTTGATCTCCAGCGCGATGTCGATCAGCTGGTCCTCCTGGCCGCCGATGAGCTTGCGCTGGCCCGCGCGGTGCAGCAGCTGGTGGGCCGGCACACCGTAGCGCTCGGACTGGCGGATGGCGTGCTTCAGGAAGCTCGAGTACACCCCGGAATAGCCCATGATCAGGGCGTTGCGGTCAAGCAGGCACTCGGCGGGCATCGCCGGGGCGACTACCTCTTCGGCGGCGTCGGCGATGTCGAAGAAATCGATCCCGGTCTTCACGCCGATCTTGTCGAACACCCCGATCAGCGCCTCGACCGGGGCGTTCCCGGCACCGGCCCCGAACCGGCGGCACGAGCCGTCGATCTGCTTGGCACCCGCCCGCACCGCCTCGACGGAGTTAGCGACACCCAGGCCGAGGTTCTCGTGGCCGTGGAAGCCCACCTGGGCGTCGTCGCCGAGCTCGGCGACCAGCGCCGCAACCCGATCCCGCACGCCCTCGAGGACCAGCGCCCCGGCCGAATCGACCACGTAGACGCACTGGCAGCCCGCGTCGGCCATGATGCGGGCCTGTGCGGCCAGCTTCTCGGGCGAGATGGTGTGGCTCATCATCAAGAACCCGACGGTTTCCAGGCCGAGTTCGCGGGCCAGGCCGAAGTGCTGAATGGATACGTCGGCCTCGGTGCAGTGCGTGGCAATCCGGCAGATCGAGCCGCCATTGTTCTGGGCCTCTTTGATGTCTTCCTTGGTGCCAACGCCGGGCAGCATCAAAAAGGCGATCTTGGCCTCTTTGGCGGTCTCGGCGGCGAGCTTGATCAGCTCCTGCTCGGGCGTCTTGGAAAACCCGTAGTTGAAGCTCGAGCCGCCCAGCCCGTCGCCGTGGGTGACCTCGATGACGGGCACTCCCGCGGCGTCCAGGGCGGCCACGATGGCGCCGACCTCGTCCTTGGTGAACTGGTGACGCTTGTGATGTGAGCCGTCCCGCAACGACGTGTCGGTCATCCGGACGTCCCAGACCGGGTTGAAAAATATGTCGGTCATGATTGCGCTCCTCCGGCCGTCGCGCTCAAGGACTCCTTGGCGATCTCCTCGCCGACTTTCGTGGCCGCGGCGGTCATGATGTCCAGATTTCCAGCGTAAGGCGGCAGGTAGTCGCCCGCACCCTCCACTTCGACGAAGGTGGTGACCAGCGCCTGGCCGCCGGAGTTTATCGACGGGTCGTCGAACTGCGGCTCGTTGAGCAGCCGGTATCCCGGCACGTAGGTCTGCACCTCGGCGACCACATCGTGGATGGACTTGGCGATCGCGTCCCGGTCGGCGTCCTCGGGAATGGCGCAGAAGATGGTGTCGCGCATGATCATCGGCGGGTCGGCCGGGTTCAAGATGATGATCGCCTTGCCGCGCTTGGCGCCACCGATCGTCTCCACGCCCCTGCTGGTCGTCTTGGTGAACTCGTCGATGTTGGCCCGGGTGCCGGGGCCGGCCGACAGCGAGGCGACCGAGGCGACGATCTCGGCGTACGGCACGCCGCCGAGGTCGGCGACGGCACGCGAGACCGCGTAGACGATCGGGATGGTGGCCTGCCCGCCGCAGGTGATCATGTTGACGTTCGGCGCGTCCAGGTGCTGGCGCAGGTTGGCCGGGGGGATCACCGCCGGGCCCACCGCGGCCGGCGTCAGGTCGATGGCCCGGATGCCGGCGGCCTCGTACTTGGGGGCGGCGTCACGGTGCACGTAGGCGCTGGTCGCCTCGAACACCAGGTCGGGCTTCTCCGGCTGGGCCAACAGCCAGTCCACACCCTCGTGGGTCGTCTCCAGACCCAACTTGCGGGCGCGGGCCAGGCCCTCGCTCTCCGGGTCGATGCCGACCATCCAGCGCGGTTCCAGCCAGTCCGATCGCAGCAGCTTGTAGAGCAGGTCAGTGCTGATGTTCCCCGACCCGACAATGGCCACAGTCGCCTTAGTCGGCATGATGCCCCTTTTCGAAGCTTTGAAATTTAAGTTAGACGATTTAAATCGAGCCTATTCGAACGATAGGCGGACCGAGCCGAGGCCCGCGAAGTCGGCGACGAAGTCGTCGCCCGGGTGCGCGTCGATCGCCTTCGTGCACGATCCGGGCAACACCACGTCACCCTTGCGCAGGCGGACGCCGAAGCCGTCCACCTTGCGGGCCAGCCAGGCCACCGCGGTGACCGGATTGCCCAGCACCGCGTCGGTGCGGCCTTCGGCGACGACCTCACCGTTGCACCGCAACACGGCGTCGATCCCCTTGACGTCGATGTCGCGGGGCGAAACGCGCGCCTCGCCGAGCACGAAACCCGCCGACGAGGCGTTGTCGGCGATGGTGTCGCACAGTTCGATCTTCCAGTCGGTGATCCGGGTATCGATCAGCTCGATGGACGGGACCAACGCTTCGGTGGCGGCCAGCACGTCGTCCTCGGTGCAGCCGGCTCCGGGCAGGTCGGCGTTCAGGATGAAACCGACCTCGACCTCGACCCGGGGGTAGAGGTAGCGGTTCGCCTTGACCGGGGTGTCCTCGAACAGCTGCATCTCGTCGAGCAGGTGCCCGTAGTCCGGCTCGTCGACGCCCATCATTTGCTGGATCGCCTTCGACGAGAGCCCCACCTTGTGGCCGAGCACCCGGGCCCCCTCCGCGACCCGCTGGCGGATGTTGATGAGCTGAATCTCGTAGGCGTCGACGACGTCGATCTCCGGATAGGCGGCGGTCAACGGGGCGATCGGCTCGCCGCTCCGCTCGGCTTGTGCCAAGTCGGCAGCTAGCTCGTCGCGCGTGGCAACACTGAGCATTTTTCCAAGTCTCCTCGTACGGTCGACCGGGCCAGTAGCGGCCGCCCCGGGCAATTCTATAACGTGTTCTACATGTCAGCGCAGGAGTACGACGTCGTCGTGGTCGGGAGCGGCGGGGCCGGCATGGTGGCCGCCCTTACCGCCGCTCACCGGGGTCTTTCCACCATAGTCATCGAAAAGGCCCCGCACTTCGGCGGTTCGACCGCACGCTCGGGCGGTGGTGTTTGGATCCCAAATAACGAAGTCCTCAAGCGTGACGGGGTCCGCGATACCGCCGAGGCCGCCCGCACCTACCTACACGGGATCGTCGGCAACGTCGTGGAGCCCGAACGCATCGACACCTACCTCGAGCGCGGCCCGGAGATGCTCTCGTTTGTGCTCAAGCACACACCGCTGAAGATGTGCTGGGTGCCGAAGTACTCCGACTACTACCCCGAGTCGCCGGGCGGCCGTGCCGAGGGCCGATCGATCGAGCCGAAGCCGTTCAACGCCCGCAAGCTCGGCGCCGACGAAGCCGGCCTGGAGCCGGCGTACGGCAAGGTCCCGCTGAACGTGGTCGTGATGCAACAGGATTACGTGCGGCTGAACCAGCTCAAGCGCCACCCGCGCGGCGTGCTGCGCAGCTTGAAGGTCGGGGCCCGCACCATGTGGGCCAAGGCGACCGGCAAGAACCTCGTCGGCATGGGCCGGGCGTTGATCGGGCCGCTGCGGATCGGGTTGCAGCGGGCCGGGGTTCCGGTCGTGCTCAACACCGCGCTCACCGACCTCTACGTCGAGGACGGCGTGGTACGCGGCGTCTACGTCCGTGAAGCCGGCGAGGCCGAATCGGGTGAGCCCCGGCTGATCCGGGCCCGGCGCGGGGTGATCCTGGCGTCGGGCGGGTTCGAGCACAACGAACAGATGCGGGTGAAATACCAGCGTGCGCCGATCACCACCGAGTGGACCGTCGGCGCGGCGGCCAACACCGGTGACGGCATCCTGGCCGGCGAAAAGCTCGGTGCCGCATTGGATCTTATGGAGGACGCCTGGTGGGGCCCGACGGTCCCGTTGGTGGGCGCGCCCTGGTTCGCGTTGTCCGAGCGCAATTCGCCGGGCTCGATCATCGTCAACATGTCGGGCAAGCGGTTCATGAACGAGTCGATGCCCTACGTCGAAGCCTGCCATCACATGTACGGCGGTGAATACGGTCAGGGGCCCGGGCCGGGCGAGAACATTCCCGCGTGGCTGGTGTTCGACCAGCAGTACCGGGACCGCTACATCTTCGCGGGATTGCAGCCCGGACAACGTATTCCGCGCAAGTGGCTGGAGTCCGGCGTCATCATCCAGGCCGATACGCTGGCGGAGCTAGCGCAGAAGGCCGGTCTTCCGGTGAACGAATTCACCGCGACCGTGGAGCGTTTCAACGGGTTCGCGCGCTCCGGCGTCGACGAGGACTATCAGCGCGGCGAGAGCGCCTACGACCGGTACTACGGCGACCCGACCAACAAGCCCAACCCCAACCTCGGGGAGATCACGCACGCGCCGTACTACGCGGCCAAGATGGTGCCCGGTGACCTGGGCACCAAGGGCGGCATCCGCACCGACGTCCACGGGCGGGCGCTGCGCGACGACGGCAGTATCATCGAAGGCCTTTACGCCGCAGGCAATGTCAGCGCCCCGGTGATGGGCCACACGTACCCCGGTCCGGGTGGCACCATCGGTCCGGCCATGACGTTCGGCTACCTGGCGGCGTTGCACATAGCTGGAGAGAACTGACATGCCCATCGACGTAGACGTTGCGCTGAACGCCGAGCTGGACCCCATCGAATTCTCTTGGGCCAGTAGCGATGTGCAGCTGTATCACCTCGGGTTGGGCGCGGGCGCCGATCCGATGGACCCGCGTGAGCTGCGCTACCTGGTCGACGACACCCCGCAGGTGCTGCCGACGTTCGGCAACGTGGCCGCCACCTTCCATGTCACGAAGCCGCCGACCGTCAAATTCCCCGGCATCGACATCGAGCTGAGCAAGGTGCTGCACGCCAGCGAACGGGTCGAGGCGCCCGCTCCGCTGCCGCCGTCGGGCTCGGCGAAGGCCGTCACCCGGTTCACCGACATCTGGGACAAGGGCAAGGCCGCGGTGATCTGGAGCGAGACGACGGTGACCGCGCCGGACGGCACGGTGTTGTGGACGCAGCGCCGGTCGATCTTCGCCCGCGGTGAGGGCGGATTCGGCGGCGAGCGCGGTCCTTCAACGTCGGACGGTGCGCCAGACCGGGCCCCCGATCTCGAGCTCGACGTGCCGATCCTGCCGCAGCAGGCGCTGCTCTACCGGCTGTGCGGCGACCGCAACCCGCTGCACTCGGATCCCGAATTCGCCGCTGCCGCAGGCTTTTCCCAGCCCATCCTGCATGGGTTGTGCACCTACGGCATGACCTGCAAGGCGATCACCGATGCGCTGCTCGACGGCGACGCCGGGGCGGTCGCGGCCTACGGCGCGCGTTTCGCCGGGGTGGCCTTCCCCGGCGAAACGCTCAAGGTCGGCATCTGGAAGGACTCGACGTCTTCCGAAGGCCGCTTCCTGGCCAGCGTGGTCGCGCCCGCGCGCGACAACGCCGTCGTGCTGTCGGGCGTCGAACTGGTTCCTGCGTAGGGGCTTTCTTGGCTTTGCACCGAGTGTGAAGGCTTTGCACCGAGTGTGAAGTTAGTTTCACGTTCGGCCGCGAGCGTGAAGGTAGTTTCACGCTCGCCGGGCGCGAGCCGCACGCACCCGGCGAATGATGTCGGCCGGCCTGTCGCTCGCGAGCACCCTCACTACGATCCAGCCGAGACGCTCGATGGTCTCCAATCGCCGGACGTCCCAGGTGTACTGCCGGCGATCGATGCGGTGCTGCTCGCCGTCGTACTCAACCGCCACTTTGAGCTGCTCCCAGCCCATGTCCAGATAGGCGAATGGACAGCCGAACTCGTCGAGCACCTCGATCTGGGTCTGCGGCCGCGGCAGGCCGGCCTCGATCAGCACGAGGCGAAGCCACGACTCCTTCGGCGACTGCGCGCCGTTGTCGAATAGCGCTATGGCCTTCCGCGCCTGCACGATGCCTCGACGGCGCGAGTACCTTTCCGCGAGCAGCTCGACGTCGGCCGCCTTGATCCCCGTCGCGCGAGCCAATGCGTCGATGCCGGCAACCGCCGCCGTCGTCGAGTACCAGCAACCGATATCGAGAGCTGTCCTAGCCGCCGAGGTCAGCGGGATCTCTCCAATGACGATGATTTCATCGTCCTCGATACGGTCTGCATGCGCTCTGATTCCAGCCTGGAAGTGGCGGTTGTCGTGGATGAGGTCCACCACCGTCAAGCTGTCGACCCAGTTGCTCCCGTGTAGCGCCGCGGCGGCGAACCCGGCGACCACGCCCCTGCGCCCGGACCACAACCAGCCAGCCCTCGCTCGTAGCGCGGCAGTGACATCCGCATCCCGATTGACGTAAACGTCTCGGAACAGCCGGAGATAACCAGTGCAGAGTTGTCCTCTGGTCAATACGCCTCGAGCAAGGGCCTCACTGCCCAGGAACGGCTCACCCACGACGGCAGCGTGGCACGTGTCATTGCCGGCGTCACTTCACTCATCGACTGTGAAGTTAGTTTCACGGTCGGCAGTGAGCGTGAAACTAACTTCACGCTCGGCGAGAAAGACGCCGGGCACTCGGCGAGAAGAAGCGCGCCGAAGCCCCCTAGCCCAGGATCAGGCCCGACGTGGGGACGCCGGTTCCGGCGGTGACGAGGACATGCTCGACGTCGGGCACCGGGTTCACCGAGGTGCCCCGCAGCTGACGCACACCCTCGGCGATGCCGTTCATGCCGTGAATGTAGGCCTCGCCCAGTTGACCGCCATGGGTGTTGAGCGGAAGCCGCCCCCCGATCTCGATGGCCCCGTCGGCGATGAAGTCCTTGGCCTCGCCCTTGCCGCAGAATCCCAACTCTTCCAACTGAATCAGCGTGAACGGCGTGAAGTGGTCGTAGAGCACGGCGGTCTGGATATCGGTCGGCTTCAGGCCCGACTGCTCCCAGAGCTGCTGACCCACCACCCCCATCTCGGGCAGGCCGAGCTCGGGCCGGTAGTAACTGACCATCGTGTACTGGTCGGGGCTCGAGCCTTGCGCCGCCGCCTCGATGATCGCCGGCCGTTGCTTGAGATCCTTCGCGCGCTCCGGCGACGTCACCACGATCGCCACCGCCCCGTCGGTCTCCTGGCAGCAGTCCAGCAGTCGCAGCGGCTCGGCGATCCACCGCGAATTCTGGTGGTCCTCAATGGTTATCGGCTTCTCGAAGAAGTACGCCTTTGGGTTCTTGGCGGCATGCTTGCGGTCAGCCACCGAGATCGCACCGAAGTCACGGCTGCTGGCACCCGACAGATGCATGTAGCGCTGGGCGATCATCGCGACCTGCGCGGCCGGCGTCGACAGGCCGTGCGGGTAGGAGAACGAATTGTCCGCGGCGGTCGAATCAGCCTGCACCCCGGCGTTTCCCACCAGCCGGGTCTGTACCTGACCGAATCGCATGCCCGAACGCTCGTTGAACGCCCGGTACGCGACGACGACGTCAGCCACGCCGGTGGCCACCGCGAGAGCCGCCTGCTGAACGGTCGCGCAAGCGGCACCGCCGCCATATCCGATCTGCGAGAAGAACTTCAGGTCACCGATGCCGACCGCGCGCGCGACGGCCGTCTCGTTGTTGGTGTCCATCGTGAAGGTGGTCAGCCCGTCGACGTCGGACGGGCTCAGCCCGGCGTCGTCCAACGCATCCAGCACCGCCTCGGCGGCCAGCCGCAGCTCACTGCGGCCGGAGTCCTTGGAGAAGTCCGTGGCGCCGATGCCGACGATCGCGGCTCGGCCGTTCAATAAACCCGCTGACATCTAAGCGCCCCCGATCGTCAGCGTCACATTCGCGATGACGTGATCGCCAAGGCTGTTGCGGCCGAACACCTTCAGCGTGATCAGGCCGTCGTCGATGGCAGTCACCTCGCCGGAGAAGGTTACGGTGTCGTAGGCGTACCACGGCACACCGAGCCGCAGCCCGATCGACTTGATCACCGCCGTCGGGCCCGCCCAGTCGGTGACGTAGCGCTGCACCAGGCCGGTGTCGGTGAGGATGTTGACGAAGATGTCCTTGGAACCCTTGGCCTGCGCCAGGTCCCGGTCGTGGTGCACGTCCTGAAAGTCCCTGGTGGCCAGGGCCGTCGAAATGATGAACGTCGGCGTGCCCTCCAGCTTGAGCTCGGGCAGGGTGGTGCCCACTTCAACAACGGGTGCGCTCATGCTTCGTCTCCCACCGGCTCCCAGGCGTAGAGGCTCCACTCCGGGCCGGATTCACCGGCCGGGAAGTCGATATAGGTTGCGCGAACGGGCATTCCGATCTTGATCTCGGCATGGTCGACGTTGCGCAACTCGCCGAGCATCCGAACGCCCTCCTCCAGTTCGACCAGGGCGATCACGAACGGCAGCGTGCGACCGGGCACCTTCGGGGCGTGGTGCACCACGTAGCTGAACACCGTGCCGCGGCCGCTGGCGACCGCGAAGTCGATTGGCTCGGCCTTGTCCTGCCACACCGCCGGCACCGGTGGGTGCTGCAGGGTGCCATCGGCGAGGCGCTGGATACGCAGCTCGTGCGCCCGGACGCCCTCCCAGAAGAAGGCGGTGTCGCGTGACACCGCCGGACGCATCATCGCGTCGGCGTCGAGGTCCTCAGGCACCGACGCGGTCGCGCCGGAATCCTCGCGGGGCCTGAATTTCAGTATCCGCCAGGCCATCTCGGCGACGTCCTCGTCACCCACCCGCCAGGTGATGTGCTGGTTGATGAACCAGCCCTCGCCGAGCCCGGTCTGCTTGGGGCCCACCACGTCGCGCATCTCGGAGACGACGGTGACCTGCTCGCCCGGACGCAGATACCGGTGGTAGGTCTGCTCACAGTTCGTGGCCACCACCCCGATGTAGCCGGCCTCGTCGAACAGCTGCATGATCGGGCCCATGGGGTCGTCGGTCGGGCGCTCCCCGCCCAGGCCGAACATCGTCCACACCTGAATCATGGCCGGCGGGGCGACGATTCCGGGATGACCGGCGGCCTTGGCGGCGGCCTCGTCGACGTAGATCGGGTTGCGGTCCCCGAGCGCCTCGACCCAGTTGTTGATCGTCGGCTGGTTCACCGGATCCCGGGCCTCGCGCGGGGCAGCGACGACGGTGGCGGTGATCTCCGCGACCGCTTCCTTGATGTCGGTCATCGAGGCACCCTCGGCACTTTGAGTCCGGCCGCGGCGATCATCTCGCGCATCACTTCGTTCACGCCGCCGCCGAAGGTGATGACGAGGTTGCGCTTGGTCTGGGAGTCCAGCCACTTCAGCAGGTCGGCGGTGTCCGAGTCGGCGGGGTTGCCGTACTTGCCTACGATCTCCTCGGCGAGCCGGCCGATGTATTGAATCTTCTCGGTGCCAAAGACTTTCGTCGACGCGGCGTCGGCCACGTTGATGTCCTCACCGGCGGCGGCCACCTGCCAGTTCAGCAGCTCGTTGATCCGCCACATCGCGTGGATCTCACCCAGCGCCCGCTTGACGTCCTGATGATCGATCGGCGTGACGCCGTCGCTGCCCGGCTTGGACGCCCAGGCGTGCACCCGGTCGTAGATGCCGGCGGTGCGGCCCGCCGGGCCCAGCATGACGCGCTCGTTGTTGAGCTGGGTGGTGATCAGCCGCCATCCGCCGTTCTCCTCGCCGACCAGCATGTCGGCGGGCACCCGCACGTCGTTGTAGTAGGTGGCGTTGGTGTGGTGGGCGCCGTCGGACAGGATGATCGGCGTCCAGGAATAGCCGGGATCCTTGGTGTCGACGATCAGGATCGAAATCCCCTTGTGCTTCACGGCTTCCGGGTCGGTGCGGCAGGCCAGCCAGATGTAGTCGGCGTCGTGCGCGCCGGTGGTGAAAACCTTCTGCCCGTTGACGATGTACTCGTCGCCCTGGCGAACCGCGGTGGTGCGCAGCGAGGCCAGGTCGGTGCCGGCCTCGGGCTCGGTGTAGCCGATCGCGAAGTGAACCTCGCCGGCCAGGATGGCAGGCAGGAACTTCTTCTTCTGCTCCTCGCTGCCGAACTGCTGCAGCACCGGGCCGACCGTCTGCAGCGTCAGCGCGGGCAGCGGCACGTCGGCGCGGTGCGCCTCGTTGACGAAGATCGACTGCTCGATCGGGCCGAAGCCCAAGCCGCCGAACTCCTTTGGCCAGCCGACACCGAGCTTGCCGTCGCGGCCCATCCGGCGGATCACCGCGCGATAAGCCTCGTTGTGCCGGTCCTGCTCCATCGCCTTCATCTCGTCGGAGGAGATCAGGTTGGAAAAGTATTCCCGCAGTTCCGCTTGCAGCTGACGCTGCTCCGGAGTCAGGTCTATGAACATTGCGCTCCCACCAGATCGAGACGATGAGAAGAACCGCCCAGCAGCCGGGACAGGTCCTTGATCGTGGAGTAGTACCGGTGCATGGGATAGGTGATGTCCATTCCCATCCCGCCGTGCAGGTGATGGCAGAGCTGCATCACCGGCGGCGCCTGCGAGGTGATCCAGTACCCGAGAACGTCCAGGTCGTTGTCGGCGTCGCGGCCCTCGGACAGCCGCCAGGCGACCGACTTCGCCACCAAATCGATGGTGCGCGAGGCGATGTAGACCTCGGCGAGCTGGGCGGCCACGGTCTGGAACGTCGAGAGCGGCTTGCCGAACTGCTTGCGGTTGGCCACATAGTCGGCGGTCAGGCGCAGCGCCCCGGCCACCAGCCCGTCGGCATAGGCGCCGATGGCGGCAAGCGCCAACTGGTTGACCCGGGAAGCCGTCGCGCCTGCCAACACGTCGGAGTCTTGGACCGCGACGTCGGCGAGTGTGACCGTGTACTCCTCGGAGCCGTTGGAGGTGGGGGTCTGGACCACCTCGACGCCGTCGGCCGTCGGCGACACCACGACCACCGCACTGTCGGCGGTCACGATGATCCAATCCGCTTGTCCCGCATAGCCGACGCCGACCTTGGTGCCTGACAGGCGGCCGCCCGCGAACGTGGTGGACGGCCGGTCCGGCAGCGCGGTACCCGGCTCGTTGAGCGCGGCGGTCAACACCCCACCCTTGGCGACTCCGGCCAGAAACCGGTCCTGTTGTTCGTCGGTGGCCAGATCGAGCAGCGGCAGCACGCCGAATCCCAGTGTGGCCAGGGCCGGCGTGATGGCGCCGTGGCGACCGATCTCGGTGAGCACGGTGGTGACCTCGGGCAGACCCACCCCATCGCCGCCGAGGCGCTCGGGCACCGCGAGGGCCGTCACACCGCCGTTGACCAAAGCGTCCCAGCTCAATTCGCGCTCGAACACTGACGTGACGACATCGGCGACGGCCTGTTGCGTCGCGGTGAGGTCGAAGTCCATCAGGACGTCACCGCGGGCTTGCCGGCGTAGTCGACCTGCCAGTGCTTGATGCCGTTGAGCCAGCCCGACCGCAACCGCTCGGGCTCGCCGATCGGCTTGAGGTCCGGCATGTGATCGGCGACCGCGTTGAAGATCAGGTTGATCGTCATGCGGGCCAGGTTCGCCCCGATGCAGTAGTGGGCGCCGGTGCCACCGAAGCCAACGTGCGGGTTCGGGTCGCGCAGGATGTTGAAGGTGTGCGGGTCTTCGAAGACCTCTTCGTCGAAATTGGCGGACCGGTAGGACATCACCACCCGCTGACCCTTCTTGATCCGCACACCGGACAGCTCGGTGTCCTCGTTGGCGGTGCGCTGGAACGCCGACACCGGGGTCGCCCACCGGATGATCTCGTCGGCCGTGGTCGACGGACGCTCCTTCTTAAACAGCTCCCACTGATTGGGGTTGTCCGCCATCGCGATCATGCCGTGGGTGATCGAGTTACGCGTGGTCTCGTTGCCCGCCACCGCCAGCATGACCACGAAGAAACCGAACTCGTCGTCGGAGAGCTTCTCGCCGTCGATGTCGGCCTGGATCAGCGTGGTGACGATGTCGTCGGTGGGGTTCTGGTTGCGCTCCGCGGCCATCGCCATCGCGTAGGTGATCAGCTCCATCGATGACTGCGCGGGGTCGACGTGGGCGTACTCGGGGTCGGTGCCACCGGTCATCTCGTTGGACCAGCGGAACAGCTTGTCGCGATCCTCCTGGGGAACGCCGAGCAGACCCGCGATGGCCTGCAGGGGCAGCTCGCACGAGACCTGTTCGACGAAGTCGCCGCTGCCCTCTTTGGCGGCGGTCGCGGCGATGTTCTGGGCGCGCTCGGCCAGTTCGGCTTCCAGCCGCCCGATGGCCCGCGGGGTGAACCCGCGGGAGATGATCTTGCGCAGCCGGGTGTGGTGCGGCGCGTCCATGTTGAGCATGACGCTGCGCTGCAGCTCGACCTGCTCGCGCTTCATCTCCGGCGGCCAGGTCGGGATGGCGCCGTTCATCCAGCTAGAGAAGATGTCGCTGCGCTTCGACACCTCCTTGACGTCGGCATGCTTGGTCACGAGCCAGTAGCCGTGGTCCTCGAACCCGCCCGCGCCATTCGGGATGTCGACCCAGTGGATCGGCTCGGCCTTGCGAAGCTGGGCGAGTTCCTCGACGGGCAGCCCGGCGAGGTTGACGTCGGGGTCGAGAAAGTCGAAGTCGGCGGGAATGTTGGGGGGTGCCATGTAGAGTGCGCTCCTTTTACAACACTAATTGCAACGTGTTCTAGTGCCAGTAAAACACGCCTCCTGCGCAGATAAAAGGCAGGTCACCATCCTCGCTTGTCAGAGTAATGAAACGTGTTCTAGCCTGACGGAATGGGTAACCCTGTCATCGTTGAAGCCACTCGTAGCCCCATCGGCAAGCGGAACGGCTGGCTGTCCGGCTTGCACGCCACCGAGTTGCTGGGTGCGGTGCAGAAGGCTCTCGTCGAGAAGGCCGGCATCGACGCCGGCGACGTCGAACAGATCGTCGGCGGCTGCGTCACACAGTACGGCGAGCAGTCCAACAACATCACACGGGTCAGCTGGCTCGTCGCCGGGTTGCCCGAACACGTCGGCGCCATGACCGTGGACTGTCAGTGCGGCAGCGGTCAGCAGGCCAACGGCCTGGTCGCCGGCCTCATCGCGGCGGGCGCCATCGACATCGGCATCGCGTGTGGGATCGAGGCCATGAGCCGCGTCGGGCTCGGCGCGAACGCCGGTCCGGACCGGACCATCCTGCGTCCCTCGTCGTGGGACATCGATCTGCCCGACCAGTTCACCGCCGCCGAGCGGATCGCCAAGCGGCGCGGCATCACCCGTGAAGAGATCGACGAGTTCGGGTTGGCCTCCCAGACGAAGGCCAAGCAGGCCTGGGAGGAAGGCCGCTTCGACCGCGAGATCTCCCCGATCGAGGCCCCGGCACTCGACGAGAACAAGCAACCGACATCCGAGCGCGTCACCATCAGCCGCGACCAGGGCCTGCGCGACACCACGCTGTCAGGTCTCTCCGCGCTGAAGCCGGTGCTCAAGGGCGGAATCCACACGGCAGGAACGTCGTCACAGATCTCCGACGGCGCGGCGGCCGTGTTGTGGATGGACGAGGACAAGGCCAAGGCGCTGGGCCTGCGGCCGCGGGCCCGCATCGTCAGCCAGGCCCTGGTCGGCGCCGAGCCGTACTACCACCTGGACGGGCCGGTGCAGTCGACGGCGAAGGTGCTGGAGAAGGCCGGGATGAAGATGGGCGACATCGACATCACGGAAATCAACGAGGCTTTCGCGTCGGTGGTGCTGTCGTGGGCGCGGGTGCACGACCCGGACATGGCGAAGGTCAACGTCAACGGCGGCGCCATCGCGCTGGGCCACCCGGTCGGCAGCACCGGCAGCCGGTTGATCACCACCGCGCTGCACGAGCTGGAGCGCACCGACCAGACCACCGCGCTGATCACCATGTGCGCCGGTGGTGCCCTGTCGACCGGCACCATCATCGAGCGCATCTAGCGCTCGGTGAGTTTTCCGCACCTGGTGAGCATCCCCGACGACCGCCGCATCGCCGCGGCGCAGTCCTACATCGACGCGCTGGTCAATCATGACGGTGACGCCGTTCCGTTCGCGCCCGGGTGCACCCGCGTCGAGCAGGGCATCAAGAACGGTTTCTCCGGAAATCATCTGCGGCGCAGCCTCAATCGCGGCCTGCAGTACCGGTTGCTCGCGCAGACGACGCCACCGGATTACCGCGTCGACGGCGACCGGGTGCACGCGTCCTACCAGGTGCTGACCAAGGCGGGCATCGGTGGCCGGCGCCTCGCCGCACACGTCGACGAGACCTTCGTGATTCCGGCCGAAAGCGCAAGCGGCAAAGCCGAAATCCACCACATCAAGGTTCGCTTCCACCCCTTTATCCAAAGTCGTTAAGGACCGTCATGCCGAAACCGAAGCCGCGCGCACTGAACTCGCCGTGGGTCAGCTTCATCATCAAGTGGATGGCCAAGAGCAACGCGTGGATCTACACGCGCAGCAACGGAAAATACGGCAACACCTTCCAGAAGGCTCCGGTCGCGCTGCTCACCACCACGGGCCGCAAGAGCGGCGAACCCCGGGTGAGCCCGCTGCTCTACCTGCGGGAGGGCGACCGGGTGATACTGGTCGCCTCCAAGGGCGGCAGCGACAAACACCCGCAGTGGTATCTCAACCTCAAGGCCAATCCCAAGGTCTCCGTGCAGATCAAGGACGAGGTGCTGCAGCTGCAGGCCCGTGACGCCACCGAGGCGGAACGCGCCGAGTACTGGCCCAAGCTGGACGCCATGTATCCGTCGTTCGACGACTACCGGGCGTGGACCGATCGGGTCATCCCGATCGTCATCTGCGACCCCTGACGTTTCCCGTGCGTCCCGGTGGGGAATCATCCCGGGCAACATGTCCGACCGCCGCTGGATCCGCAACTCGCGCCCGATTGCGCTGCTGCTCAAGTATTTTGCGCGCGCCCACATCTGGGTGTACCGACGCACCGACGGCAAGATCGGCGCGAAGCTGTTGCGGTTTCCGGCGGCGCTGCTGACCACGACCGGACGCAGGTCCGACCAGCCGCGGACCACCGCGACGCTCTACCTGCGCGACGGCGACCGGGTGATCCTGCCCGCGACCTTCGGCGGGCGCGACGAAGACCCCTTGTGGTACCTCAACCTCAAGGAGAATCCCGACGTGCGGGTCCAGATCCGCGCCCAGCGCCTGGACCTGGTCGCCCGCGACGCCACGGACGCTGAGCGGGAACGGTATTGGCCACGCCTGACGCGGATGTACCCGCCCTACCGCAAGTACCGCGAGGCCGCCGACCGGGTCATCCCGCTCGTGGTGTGCGAACCCCGCTAGGCGCCGTAGACGGGGACGGGACGGCGCGCCTTGGCGAGCAGGTCGGCCACGACGCGCCCCAGCTCCGCGGGATCCCACCGCGCGCCTTTGTCGATCTCCGGTCCGTGGGCCCAGCCCTCCGCGACGCGGATCTTGCCGCCCTCGACCTCGAAGACCTTGCCGCTGACGTCGCGGGCTTCGGCGCTGCCCAACCAGACCACCAGCGGTGCGATGTTTTCCGGCGCCATCGCATCGAAATCTTGGTCCTGCGTTGCCATCATCTCGGCGAACACGGTCTCGGTCATCCGGGTGCGCGCCGAGGGCGCGATGGCGTTGACGGTGACGCCGTAACGTCCCATCTCGGCGGCGCCGACCAACGTCAACGCCGCGATGCCCGCCTTGGCGGCGCTGTAGTTGGCCTGCCCGACGCTGCCCTGCAGGCCGGCACCCGAACTGGTGTTGATGATCCGGGCGTCAACGGTTTTGCCCTCTTTGGACAGCCCACGCCAGTACGCCCCGGCGTGCCGCATCGTGGCGAAGTGCCCCTTGAGATGCACGGCGATGACGGCGTCGAACTCCTCTTCGCTGGTGTTGGCCAGCATCCGGTCGCGAACGATGCCGGCGTTGTTCACCAAAACGTCCAGACCACCGAAGGTTTCGACCGCGGTCTGGATCAGGCCGGCCGCCTGGTCCCAATCGGCGATGTTGGATCCGTCGGCGACGGCTTCACCGCCGGCCGCGGTGATCTCGTCCACAACACTCTGGGCGGCGCTGCCGCCACCGGCCGGCGAACCGTCCAGGCCCACCCCGATGTCGTTGACCACCACACGCGCGCCTTCCTCGGCGAACGCCAGCGCATGCGCGCGACCGATGCCGCCGCCCGCTCCAGTGACGATGACGACGCGGCCGTCAACCACTCCCATATTTCCGTCTCTCCTTTACTTGATCGCGCTGGCGTTCGTGGTGGCCAGATAGTGCGGTGGCTCGCCGCCGCCATGCACCTCCAACGAGGCACCGCTGATGTAGGACGCCGCATCGGATGCCAGAAACGCTGCGGCCCAACCGATGTCGGCAGGTTTGGCCAGCCGGCCGAGCGGCACATTCTTCGAGATCGCGGCGATGGACTCGGCGTCGCCGTAGAACAGTTCGGACTGCTCGGTCTCCACCATGCCGACCACACAGGCATTCACCCGGACCTTCGGCCCCCACTCCACGGCCAGCGTCTGCGTGAGGCTTTCCAGGCCCGCCTTGGCCGCGCCGTAGGCCCCGGTCCCCGGGGACGGCCGGCGCCCGGACAGACTGCAGATGTTGATGATCGACCCGCCCTGCCGCTGGCCCTGCATGTGCGCGTTCGCGTGCTGCGAAACCGACAGCCCACCAATGAGATTGAGTTCGATGATCTTGCGGTTGAACTTGGCGCTGGACTCCGCGGTCAACACGAAGGGCGATCCCCCGGCGTTGTTGACGACCACGTCGAGCCGGCCGTGCCGGTCCACGATGGCGTCGATCAACCCCTTGACGGCGTCGTCGTCGCGGATGTCGCAGGAGTGGAACTCGTAGGGCAGCCCCTCGACCGCGCGGCGCGCGCAGGTGACGACGGTGGCACCCTGCCCGGCGAACACCGAACTGATCCCGGCCCCCACCCCGCGCACGCCGCCGGTGACGAGAACCACCCGCCCGGCCAGCCCCAAGTTGATGGCGTCAAAAGGGGGGCATGCTTCGGCGCGAGTCACTGTGCTAGCGTACCAAGCAAGTGCTTGCTTAGGTAGTTACCCCACAAGGAAGTGGCACCTTGCCCATCACATCCACCACCACCGAACCGGGCATCGTCGCGGTTACCGTCGACTTCCCGCCCGTCAACGCCATCCCGTCGCGCGGCTGGTTCGAACTGGCCGACACCATCACCGCGGCCGGCCAGAACCCCGAGACCCATGTGGTGATCCTGCGCGCCGAGGGCCGCGGCTTCAACGCCGGGGTCGACATCAAGGAGATGCAGCGCACCGAGGGATTCACCGCGCTCATCGACGCCAACCGCGGCTGCTTCGCCGCGTTCCGCGCGGTGTACGAGTGCGCGGTGCCCGTCGTCGCGGCCGTCAACGGGTTCTGCGTCGGCGGCGGCATCGGACTGGTCGGCAATGCCGACGTCATCGTCGCCTCCGACGACGCCACCTTCGGTCTGCCGGAGGTGGAACGCGGCGCGCTCGGCGCGGCCACCCACCTGTCCCGGCTGGTGCCCCAGCACATGATGCGGCGGCTGTTCTTCACCGCGGCCACCGTCGACGCCGCCACCCTGCACCACTTCGGTTCGGTGCACGAGGTGGTGCCGCGCGACGAGCTCGACGAGGCGGCCCTGCGGGTCGCGCGCGACATCGCCGCCAAGGACACCCGCGTCATCCGGGCCGCCAAGGAGGCGCTGAACCTCATCGACGTGCAACGGGTCAACTCGAGTTATCGCATGGAGCAAGGCTTTACGTTCGAGCTCAATCTCGCCGGGGTGTCCGACGAGCACCGTGACGCGTTCGCCGGTACGACGAAGGGTGAGAAGTCGTGAGCGACAAGAGAACCACCCTCGACGACGTCGTCGCGCAGTTGCGCAGCGGCATGACGATCGGCATCGGCGGCTGGGGATCGCGGCGCAAACCCATGGCGTTCGTCCGCGCCCTGCTGCGCACCGACATCACCGACCTGACCGTGGTGACCTACGGCGGGCCGGACGTCGGCCTGCTGTGCTCGGCCGGCAAGGTCAAGCGGGTCTACTACGGATTCGTCTCGCTGGACTCCCCACCCTTCTACGACCCCTGGTTCGCCAAGGCCCGAACCGGCGGCACGATCGAGGCCAGGGAGATGGACGAAGGCATGCTGCGATGCGGTCTGCAGGCGGCCGCGCAACGCCTGCCGTTCCTGCCGATTCGGGCCGGGCTGGGCAGTTCGGTCCCGGACTTCTGGGAGGGCGAGCTGGCGACCGTGACCAGCCCGTATCCGGCACCCGGCGGCGGACACGAAACCCTGATCGCGATGCCGGCGCTGCGCCTGGACGCCGCGTTCGCCCATCTCAATCTTGGTGACGCGCAAGGCAATGCGGCCTACACCGGCATCGACCCGTACTTCGACGACCTCTTCCTGATGGCCGCCGAGAAGCGCTTCCTGTCGGTGGAGCGCGTCGTTTCCACCCAGGAGCTGGTCAAGGAGGTCCCCCCACAGGCGCTGCTGGTGAACCGGATGATGGTCGACGGCGTGGTCGAGGCACCCGGCGGGGCCCACTTCACCACCGCCGCACCCGATTACGGGCGCGACGAGAAGTTCCAGCGGCATTACGCCGAGGCGGCCTCGACCGACGAGGGTTGGCAGCAGTTCGTGCAGACCTTCCTGTCGGGCAGCGAAGAGGACTATCAGGCGGCCGTGCGCGCTTTCAAAGAGGAGGCCTCGTCATGAGCGGCGACGCGATCACCCGACCCGAGATCTGCGCGGTCGCCTGTGCCGAATTGTTCCGGGACGCAGGCGAAATCATGGTCAGTCCGATGACGAACATGGCCTCGGTCGGTGCCCGGCTGGCCCGGCTGACCTTTTCGCCGGACATCCTGCTGACCGACGGTGAGGCGCAGCTGCTGGCCGAGACCCCGGCGCTAGGCGCGTCGGCACCCGTCGAGGGCTGGATGCCGTTCGGCCGCGTCTTCGAAACCCTGGCCTGGGGCCGGCGCCACGTCGTGATGGGCGCCAATCAGGTTGACCGCTTTGGCAATCAGAACATCTCGGCGTTCGGCCCGCTGCAGCAGCCCAAGCGCCAGATGTTCGGCGTGCGCGGGGCGCCCGGCAACGCCATCAACCACGCGACCAGCTACTGGGTGGGCAACCATTCCAAGCGGGTGTTCTGCGAGAAGGTCGACATCGTCTGCGGAATCGGCTGGGACAACGTGGACGACGACAATCCGGCGTTCCGCTTCGCCAACACCTACCGGGTGGTGTCCAACCTCGGTGTGTTCGACTTCGGCGGGCCCGGGCGCAGCATGCGGGCGGTCTCGCTGCACCCCGGCGTTTCGGCCGACGAGGTCGCCGAGAACACCTCGTTCGAGGTGCACGGCCTGGACGGCGCCGAGGAGACCCGGCTGCCGACCGACGACGAGCTGCGCCTGATCCGCGAGGTCATCGACCCGAAGTCGCTGCGCGACAGAGAGATCCGCTGACGGTGGTTACGAAGCTGCGCACGCCGCTGACCGAGCTGGTCGGTGTCGAGCACCCGGTGGTCCAGACCGGGATGGGCTGGGTGGCCGGTGCGCGGCT